>NZ_JQFL01000020.1:0-35414 GCF_000764215.1 Pseudoalteromonas sp. ND6B | reverse complement strand
TGAATCGCCCCGTGTTTGCCAGAGACTCAATAACTTGAGAAACTGGAACTATGAAAAAATCAAATCGCTATACATCAGAATTTCGTGAACGTGCAATTAGGCTTGTTACCACACAACAGCATGAATACCCTTCTCTTTGGGCTGCGCTAGTATCGATTTCAGATAAACTGGGATGTACCCCAGAAACACTTAGAGCATGGGTCAAGAAATCTCAAGCTCAACCGTCTAAACCCTCTTCTAATACGCAATCAACTGAAGAACGCCTTGCCGTCTTAGAGCGCGAGAATAAAGAGCTCAAGCGAACGAATGATATCCTGAGGCAAGCTGCCGCTTTTTTCGCCCAAGCGGAGCTCGACCGCAAACAGAAGTAATAGTGGATTTTATTGATGCTTGCAGAGAGCATTACGGTGTCGAGTCAATTTGCAAGGAATTGCCGATTGCACCATCAACGTATTATTCTCATAAACAGATACAAAGAGAGCCTGAGCGACTGTCTAACCGCAAAAAGCGTGATGCTGAGCTGATAATACTCATTCGCGAAGTGTGGGAGGATAATATGTCAGTTTATGGTGCAAGAAAAATATGGAAGCAGCTACAGCTTGACGACCATCAAGTCGCCCGCTGTACAGTCGAACGATTGATGCGAGTTATGGGAATTCAAGGTGTTCGTCGGGGTAAAGCACATAAGACAACGATACCTGACGAGCAACAAGATAAGCCACTTGATTTAGTTAATCGTCAATTTACTGCTGAGCAGCCAAATCAACTTTGGGTAGCTGACATCACCTATGTTGCCACATGGAGTGGGTTTGTTTATGTCGCTTTCGTGATAGATGTTTTTTCACGATACATTGTAGGTTGGCGTGTATCAACGACAATGCACACAGAGCTTATTCTTGATGCGTTAGAGCAAGCTATTTGGCATCGTGGCAACCCCGAAGGGTTAATTCACCACAGCGACAGAGGCAGCCAATATTTGTCTATACGATACACTGAGCGACTTGCTGAAGCTGGAATTCAAGCGTCTGTAGGCAGTGTGGGTGACTCTTATGACAATGCATTGGCTGAAACAATAAATGGATTATTTAAAACAGAGATTATTCGCAGAAATGGCCCGTGGAAGAATGTTGATGCTGTTGAATACGCAACGTTAGAGTGGGTCAATTGGTTTAATAATCAACGCTTATTATCTTCAATTGGGTATATTTCACCAGCTCAATATGAAACAGACTACTATGATAATTTAAACGAGTCAGGTAAAGTGGCCTGACTTAAACAAACTGGTCTCCGATGAACTCGGGGCGATTCAGTGTACCTGTCGCACATGATCTCGATATGGGTACATTTCGGATTTTGCTGATGTTTTAATCTCTAAGGTTGGCGCAATATAGTCAATAGGTAATAAGGTTATTCTCATTTGGTTCGGAAAAACCTTAGTTAGATAGGCATCCGTTAGCTCAGTTGATAAATTAATACCTTTATTAATACATAACTGATTTTGGCTTCGACTCCTGTAAGCTTTTTCGTCGAAATGGATATTAACCATTTGTTCATATAATCTCACATCACCACTAACAATAGGTATTATATAAGGACAACCCAGTAATCTACGTACTTCGTCGACAACCTCATAAGCTCGGTTGAGTGCCATATCAACATCATCAATAGGCAGTGCTAAAGCATCGCACCCTAAAATATTAATAGCGCTTTCGACATAATTATGAAAATATTTTTCAATATTTATACCCGACTTATACTGTAAGACCTTATCTATTCCACTGTATCCTTCAAACTCTTCTTTTTTCCCTAATGAGTCAGCCAGTATTTTTAGGGTTTTATAGAAGTCACTTTTCAACAACTCACTTACATCACTGCTATTTTTTTTAATCTTAAACTCAACCTCACTATATATTTGTGCAATAATAACGTTAGCAAAGTTATCTTGCTCAACAAGCATAGTTGGATCTATTGAGTCTAAGAAATATATTGCGCTAGATGGATTTGAGCTAAGCTTACAGAAAGATTGCCACATTACTTCAGAGTTTCGTAGAAACACTGTTTTACCAGTTCCACGCTGACCCGTTACTAAAATTGCATTATGAGATAACCAAGTTTTGCTTCTATTTTTAGCTCTCTCTCCTTTATATTTCTGAGCATCAGAAAGAAATAGCTCTAATTTCTCCACTAACTTATCGCGTGCTTCATATTGCCAAAACTCTTTCGGTTGATTTTTATCAAACTCAGCAATCCCCATAAAATCATCGCGATACTCTTCTTTTGTTAAATCTAAAATATATTTTGTCGCCATTTTTATTATTTCCTTAGTCCTTTAGCCCAGCTGAAAGCGCTATCGTGTACTTTGTAGTGATCGCCCATTATTTCTTTATCTCTTCTTATTACTGTAATTTCATCAAGTAAAAAGAGGCGGGCAAAGGTTTGTTCTTGTATGTATTTCAATTCTTTGTCATCAACGCCGTGACTTGCTATTTCATACTCTCTTTTGAGCCGCATTAAGTTCAGCTCCATAGTTTGATTTCTCACTGATCCAGACGTATAACCAAATAGCCGATTAGCCATGTATGTTAAGATAAAAGCACCAAGGCTAAGTACCCCGCAAAGAGCTATAACCTCTTTTGTAAATTGGAATAATAATATTATTGAAAACAAGATATTAATTATTAGTAGAAGAAAAATTTGTCCTTCGTTTAATGAGTTTTGTTTTTCCGAAGAGTTTGGCTGTTTTTTGGAAAAACTCCGTAAACCTATTACAAACGCAAATAGAACCATTGGTGTAGCAGAAAGTATTTTCCAATTAAAATCATAAAAATCGTAGATCATTGATGATGAGAAAATATCAAAGCCTTTAACTAACTGATCAACTGAGAAAAAGCTTAAGAATATAGCTGCCCAGATCGCAGATAAAACCGAGACCGTTCTCGTTAATTTACTCAACTTATCCATTTTTTTAAAAGAAGAGTTATACAACTGAATAAAATAGTTAATTTCACTTATGACAGGATCACTAGCATCCTTCTTAGGGATTCTCCCTATGTATTCTTCTGATTCCATTTAACTATTCCTTTTATTTTTATAATTTTAGTGAGCCTGGAGGCTATAAAGTTTTAGCAAAGCCTATAATTTGCTTATGTTTGTTCTCCACTTGGAATACGCTGTTTTAACTCTTCTGCAAAAAGGCCAAGTTTTTATATATTTCAACATCAATTTCATTAAGTTTAACTGCTTTACCATTAGCTAAGTATTCTAGTAACGGCGACACTAAGGATTGGTAATCAAGGAAGGCCACTTTTGATCCTTGTTTTAACAGGCATTCCATTTTCATACGCCTGATAATAACGGAGCAAGAAAAATGAATCAAACCTTAACAAAAACCAAGCTTCTTTCTTAGCTTTCCAAGTTAAAATTTCTGCTCAAGTATTTGCTTTAATTCTTTTAGGACGGAAATCGGATACTTAATTAAATATAAGAGTGGTTGTAGTACTGTAGGGTTTAATAAAAGGCTCGACCTAAAAAGTTGGTGCTGATAATTAAATATTAAAAAGTAAGTTTTAAAATGATCTTATGGTGTTCAGTTAAAGTTTGAGGTTATAAACAAGTACCTGACGTTTTATTTTATAAAACTCGCAAAACGTCATAAAACATAACCACATTGCCCTTTAGTGAATTAACATCCATTTTATTTACGGCAATTATTTTAGCTCACTGCTAATGTTTAACTTGCTAATCCCCTGTTTTCTTTGCAGCAATACGAGTTATCAAGCCTGCGTCTTTTAAAAACTTTACGCGCCTTTAAATAGTGCTTTTAGACTTGCCACATTTTTTATCAAGTTGTGCATTAGTTTTATAGCGGTCTTGTTGAATAAGCATCAAAACATCTTTATCACTATTAGATTAATTTTAAACCGTCATTTAATATTTCATTAGTATTTCCTGATACTGTAAAACAAATCAATTGCTTTAATTAAATTTTAGCCATAAAAAAACCCGCGACTTGATTGCTCAAGTTGCGGGTTTTTTAGGGTTTTTAAACAAACGAATTTAAAAACCGTTATTGGTGGAGCTGGGGGAGTCTTAACTAAAATCCTAATTCATTGTTTTAACTGAACTTTAAAATAACGGGTTATAGCAATAGGTACTAACCATGGTACTAAAAGGAAATATCATAATCGAATCTCGATATTAGATTCTTTAAAAAAATAATTATAACTTTTTTTTCCTACATTTCTTCCCATAGACTATCAGCATCTACATTTGGATCTTTTTTCAGCTCTACTTTTTTAGTTTCTTCTGGCCATTTTATATTACTATCTCTTATTAAACCTTCCAGCATAGTGTATGCAATAACGTTACCTTCATATTCAGTTAGCCATTTATTGCCATCCCACTTTATAAAATCGAATGTCCCAGCCCCTTCACCATATTTTACAGCCACAAAATAAAGACCTATCTCTGAAGGTTCATCAGTAAACCAATTGATGCTTTTCATTAATACTCTCTATTTAAAATGTCCTCTAAACACTTCGGCTTTTTTAGCTAAGTATTCAAATATGAAAAACTAACTTGCTCATAATTATTATGCTCAAAACCGAGCTTAAGCAATGAGCTAAAATAGTAAGCTAATTAATTTCATTAAATTCAATACCATTTAAACTTTTTTCTTCAACTAATTGCTTAAATTCTTCACCGCAAAATAGCCCTATCCCATCTAACAACTTCGATTTAAATAGCAATTTGCTATTTATATCTGAATCAATAAATGCAAAGCTTTTAAAGCCACTTCTCAATCCTTTAGAGTAGTTCTCTATACATTTATCAAGATCTTCTTGCCCAAAAACACGCAAGTTAAAAAGTACCATTTCTGAGCCGTTCACGTCTATTTTGAGGAACTCGCCATACTCATTTAAAAAGTGATATAGGTAATCATAAGCTCCCTTAGATAATAGTAAAAAACCACCTTGGATATAAACATCAACTTTATCATAATCAATAGATAACGGCTTAATAGGCATAACATCTGGCCATATATTAAGAATAGAATCATTATTGGCATGTAAATCAAAAATTTTAACCATAAACTCTGCCTCAGCAATGTCTGTATAGCCTTTTAATGATTGATACATTGAATAGGGGTCAAAATCTAATATATCCCCTTGGTCATTCTTACAGTTAATTCTATATACTTTCATGACTATTATCCTAGAGTGGGGAAGTTGCCATCTTTAATTAAAATTTTGGCAATTCTTAGCTCGTTTATAAATAAGGTTCTATCATCTCTGAGTTCTTTACGCCCCAAGTTATCACCGAGCCAAGATTCATATTTTTTTGTGTGTATAGTCTTATGAGCAGGGGCATCAGGTGTAGCCCAGTCATACTGTTTATGACTAGGATTACTAAAAAGCCAAACTCCATTTTTGGCATCATTAATCCCTATTCCATTAAAATGCAAGTTCAGCCTTGCTCTCATCACTGCAGCTTGATCCCAGCGGCCTTTACAACATATTATATGATGTGCCTCATGGCTTGAGGAAGGCTTCATCTCTCCGGCTGCCCTTAGGTTTTTTTGAAGCGCTTTTGTAGGGCGATATTTCTCTCCCATTTTGTCTTCAATACTCGTACTTTCACTGTTAGCTCTATAAGAAGCTAATATAGCCCTTGCCTCTGCAGGCCTTAAGATTTTTTCTCTTTCCTTTTTTAAATGAGCTATATCATTCGCCATAGCTTTTTGTGTGTCCGCACAATTTGGACTCTTTTTTAAAAGCTTTTGATAGTGTTTCCTAGCAAGTAATTCAAAATTGTAAAGTTGTAAGTCTTGAGCAGAAGGCTTTTCGGGGCGAGTTGGCATTGCATACATTAAATATTTCCTTATAAGTTTCTGTATAGACCTTTATGTTCCCATTTTTCATTTTTTTAAGCAAATTTTAAGTACGTACTAAACTAACTTTGCTGCACAAATTTTTGCCTATCAAAAGTGCGACAATAATTAAAAGCTCATTGTACTATTTTTAAAACTATCTCTTTGTCCTTTAACTTTAAGACAATATTCTAGGCAATAAAAACCACCGCTTGTTACTGTTTTCTAATCTGCCTGCGTGGCAGTGAACTTAAAGGCCGGAGTCCTCGACCGCTGGACGATTTTCTAAGCTGCCTGTGCGGCAGTGAACAAATCCTACTACACCGACCAGAATAGTTGCGGTTTCTAAGCTGCCTGTGCGGCAGTGAACTCTTGGTATTTTGAATTGTGTTTTTTTTGCATTTTCTAAGCTGCCTGTGCGGCAGTGAACGTAACGATGCTGTGCAATGTGTGGCTGATGGGTTTCTAAGCTGCCTGTGCGGCAGTGAACCTTTTCATCAAACGCTTTTACTCGCCCGTCACTTTCTAAGCTGCCTGTGCGGCAGTGAACCCAGCCCATTGCTGTTACAAATGCGTAAAGTTTTTCTAAGCTGCCTGTGCGGCAGTGAACCTTCAAACTTTTGCGAGTCACAACGGTGAGGCTTTCTAAGCTGCCTGTGCGGCAGTGAACTTAAGCATGGCAGTGGGTGCAAGGTTTATAGTTTTCTAAGCTGCCTGTGCGGCAGTGAACTTTTAACCCCGACATTTTGTCGTTACTGTTTTTTACTAAGCTGCCTGTGCGGCAGTGAACGTAGTGTTGTTGCAAGCTTTAAAGACTTAGACTTTCTAAGCTGCCTGTGCGGCAGTGAACAATATGGGCAACCCTTTAACTCTACAGCAAATTTTCTAAGCTGCCTGTGCGGCAGTGAACGATGTACTTAAGCGTCAACCTGTATCGCAGCATTTCTAAGCTGCCTGTGCGGCAGTGAACGCTAAAGACGTGAAAGAAAACGCACTAGAGCATTTCTAAGCTGCCTGTGCGGCAGTGAACGCGTCGCTTTTGAACTGTCGATATACGTCGTCTTTCTAAGCTGCCTGTGCGGCAGTGAACTAAAAAAAGAAAAGCCTGTATCAGTTGATGTTTTTCTAAGCTGCCTGTGCGGCAGTGAACCAACAACGCCAGCACCATCTTTCACCATTATTTTTCTAAGCTGCCTGTGCGGCAGTGAACACAAAGCACGTAATTCAAGAAGTAACCAACCATTTCTAAGCTGCCTGTGCGGCAGTGAACAACAACGGCAAACACATTGCCGTTGCTCGATTTTTCTAAGCTGCCTGTGCGGCAGTGAACTAAACTTTTAAATCAACGGAGACCGACACCATTTTCTAAGCTGCCTGTGCGGCAGTGAACTTGCCACGGAAGTTCGTCCCGTTTAGCTCTTTTTTCTAAGCTGCCTGTGCGGCAGTGAACTACCTGTAGTTGCCATCTTTATTTACCTTCTTTTTCTAAGCTGCCTGTGCGGCAGTGAACGAGCAGCAGTTTAAGCCATTCGCTTATGATGATTTCTAAGCTGCCTGTGCGGCAGTGAACCTAGTGATTTGCCATATATAGAGCACACTAAATTTCTAAGCTGCCTGTGCGGCAGTGAACAATACAAATCCCGCTTTCTGTTTCGTAATTGTTTTCTAAGCTGCCTGTGCGGCAGTGAACTTGTAGGCAGTATGGCAGCAAGCGCCGCGTACTTTCTAAGCTGCCTGTGCGGCAGTGAACGCTAGGCATACCCACAGGCAGCGAAGTACCGTTTTCTAAGCTGCCTGTGCGGCAGTGAACAAGACGATGCCATAGCAATAGCTAAAGCGCTATTTCTAAGCTGCCTGTGCGGCAGTGAACTGCAAACCCAAGAGGCGTTGTTTTTTCTGAATTTTCTAAGCTGCCTGTGCGGCAGTGAACGCACTATTGGCGCCGTCACTTATTTGCATGTTTTTCTAAGCTGCCTGTGCGGCAGTGAACATAAGTAATTGCACATCAATGTCAGCGTCAGCTTTCTAAGCTGCCTGTGCGGCAGTAAACGTAAGGAATTGGCGCGTGATGGTATCGAGTACTTTCTAAGCTGCCTGTGCGGCAGTGAACGTAAGGGCGCAACCCACCCAACCCCTTAGTAATTTCTAAGCTGCCTGTGCGGCAGTGAACTTGCCGCCTATTTGCAGCGGGTTTTTAGTGATTTTCTAAGCTGCCTGTGCGGCAGTGAACGTGCTTAGGCGCTTCACCTAGGTTTTCTTGTGTTTCTAAGCTGCCTGTGCGGCAGTGAACCTAAATGGCTGCGTGAGCGCATCAATCGTGAATTTCTAAGCTGCCTGTGCGGCAGTGAACTCAATAGGGTTTCAGCCTATACAACACCAGAATTTCTAAGCTGCCTGTGCGGCAGTGAACTAATTAACGTCCGCATCATCCATTGCTGCAACTTTCTAAGCTGCCTGTGCGGCAGTGAACTTTAAGAATCTGCTTAGCGTTTTCTTCGCTTATTTCTAAGCTGCCTGTGCGGCAGTGAACTATTCAACGGTTTCACCATCGTCAACTAATCATTTCTAAGCTGCCTGTGCGGCAGTGAACACCGAATAAACGGCCAGCTTCACGCGGGTCACTTTCTAAGCTGCCTGTGCGGCAGTGAACCTTTATATGTCGGCACATGCTTAGGTTTGTACTTTCTAAGCTGCCTGTGCGGCAGTGAACCAGATAAAATGTAGATACCGCGCTCTGTTACATTTCTAAGCTGCCTGTGCGGCAGTGAACTCGTATTTGTTGGCGGCTCCGTAATAGGTTACTTTCTAAGCTGCCTGTGCGGCAGTGAACCGGACTTAGTTGCAACTATTGGTCTAGAGGTATTTCTAAGCTGCCTGTGCGGCAGTGAACTTGATGCTGTAAGCCAAAACTCAAGCGATTGGTTTCTAAGCTGCCTGTGCGGCAGTGAACTGCTCTTGCGGTATTATTGCGTATGTACTCATTTTCTAAGCTGCCTGTGCGGCAGTGAACGCTTCTATTAGCGCGTCTAACTCGGTCATGTTTTTCTAAGCTGCCTGTGCGGCAGTGAACCGTTTTAAAAGTCGTGCTAGTGCGGGGCGCTTTTTCTAAGCTGCCTGTGCGGCAGTGAACTAATAGCTGAGTTGTAGTTATACCACTTATCATTTCTAAGCTGCCTGTGCGGCAGTGAACGAGCAGCAGTTTAAACCATTCGCTTATGATGATTTCTAAGCTGCCTGTGCGGCAGTGAACTGTATCATTTCACACCTCGTCTAAAGCTTTGTTTTCTAAGCTGCCTGTGCGGCAGTGAACTTTGCGAAAACCTTTGCCAATGGCGCAGTTCTTTTCTAAGCTGCCTGTGCGGCAGTGAACGCTTTTTTGATCTGCGCTGTGTTTGTGTCTTTTTTCTAAGCTGCCTGTGCGGCAGTGAACCAAAAACCAGCACTTTGTAATTTTTCACAAGTTTTCTAAGCTGCCTGTGCGGCAGTGAACAGTAAGCTTTGTTTGGTAAATGGTTTTTTCATTTTCTAAGCTGCCTGTGCGGCAGTGAACATAAGCGAGGCGGCATATTACCTTTCTTTAAATTTCTAAGCTGCCTGTGCGGCAGTGAACTATGGCGTTGGTGAGTGCATTGGTAAGTGCTGTTTCTAAGCTGCCTGTGCGGCAGTGAACTCTTGTAAATTCTAGCTCTTGGACTTCCGTCTTTTCTAAGCTGCCTGTGCGGCAGTGAACGGCGCTGCAGCCCTTACACACCAAAGGCTGCATTTCTAAGCTGCCTGTGCGGCAGTGAACACATGGAGTACGGCGCTATTCATCAATTTGGTTTTCTAAGCTGCCTGTGCGGCAGTGAACCAGTGCATCGGCCTCGGTTGAATTGGTTGCAATTTCTAAGCTGCCTGTGCGGCAGTGAACTCAGCATGCTCAGGCGATACCACTTCGCCGTATTTCTAAGCTGCCTGTGCGGCAGTGAACACATTAAGGATTCATTCACTCGCTCTGGTATTTTTCTAAGCTGCCTGTGCGGCAGTGAACGCCGCCGTTAGCTGGCTAAGCTTATCTTGCTTTTTCTAAGCTGCCTGTGCGGCAGTGAACAGATCAAGTCGGACCCCGCAACACCATAAAACTTTCTAAGCTGCCTGTGCGGCAGTGAACTAATAGCTGAGTTGTAGTTGTACCACTTGTCATTTCTAAGCTGCCTGTGCGGCAGTGAACTGCAATCTCGCCAGCTTTAGATTTATCCAATTTTTCTAAGCTGCCTGTGCGGCAGTGAACAGTTCGGATCAACTCGCTACCGTCCCCGACAATTTCTAAGCTGCCTGTGCGGCAGTGAACTTAGTTGGCAACCGCAACCCAGCATCTACAGCTTTCTAAGCTGCCTGTGCGGCAGTGAACCAGAAACTCAAGTTGTCAAAGATGCACTGCAATTTCTAAGCTGCCTGTGCGGCAGTGAACCGCATTGAGCGGTTTTTACTACCCGCTACAAATTTCTAAGCTGCCTGTGCGGCAGTGAACCAACCCGCTGCCACCTTTTCATTTTTCGTGTATTTCTAAGCTGCCTGTGCGGCAGTGAACAATGGCATTAATCTGTTATTCAGTTTTATTCTTTTCTAAGCTGCCTGTGCGGCAGTGAACTCAGCCAGCAGTTTGTTTCTGTTGTTCATGTTTTTCTAAGCTGCCTGTGCGGCAGTGAACCTTTCAATCAATGCCGCTTCAATTTGTTCATCTTTCTAAGCTGCCTGTGCGGCAGTGAACCATCAACCTTATCGCCTTTAAAGGTGTAGGTATTTCTAAGCTGCCTGTGCGGCAGTGAACTTAGAGTAAGCTAACCCACCGTATTAATTTGCTTTCTAAGCTGCCTGTGCGGCAGTGAACTTAGCTCGCGCAGCACCCGCAACTTACCGTTATTTCTAAGCTGCCTGTGCGGCAGTGAACGACGGTCGCCAAACTTACCAGCACCTTGAATCTTTCTAAGCTGCCTGTGCGGCAGTGAACTTTGCGCTCGGTGTGGATATAAACCAATTAACTTTCTAAGCTGCCTGTGCGGCAGTGAACCTGTTAGCATGGTTGGGTTATTTTCATCATCATTTCTAAGCTGCCTGTGCGGCAGTGAACTGCAATGTGGCGTTGTTGCTCGGGGGTTTTAGTTTCTAAGCTGCCTGTGCGGCAGTGAACCATGACCGTTGATTTAAGCGGGGATTATGTGTTTTCTAAGCTGCCTGTGCGGCAGTGAACGCTTACTCTAAATCTATACAAATTGAACTGATTTTCTAAGCTGCCTGTGCGGCAGTGAACAAGAGTTTAGAAATGCATTAACCGACAATATGTTTCTAAGCTGCCTGTGCGGCAGTGAACGCGATGCACGGTTAAAATACTTGCGCAAACAATTTCTAAGCTGCCTGTGCGGCAGTGAACAATTAAGAGCGGCTAACGAGTTTAGAGCTAAATTTCTAAGCTGCCTGTGCGGCAGTGAACGGATATGCTAAGCAGTACGGGCTGCCTTCAAATTTCTAAGCTGCCTGTGCGGCAGTGAACCACAATTAGGCTTTACGAAAACCTATGCCAATTTTCTAAGCTGCCTGTGCGGCAGTGAACGTAAGCGTGAAGCAGACGCACCCCACATGCCATTTCTAAGCTGCCTGTGCGGCAGTGAACATGGTCAGTCGTTAACGGTAGTTTGTGCAGAATTTCTAAGCTGCCTGTGCGGCAGTGAACAACGCCGCGACCAAGCCGAAACAACCCGCGCTTTTCTAAGCTGCCTGTGCGGCAGTGAACTGTCGATTAGGTTCATATTTCTAACGCCTCTATTTCTAAGCTGCCTGTGCGGCAGTGAACCGTTGCAACCGTGATCACCGACATCACAACGGTTTCTAAGCTGCCTGTGCGGCAGTGAACATTGACCAATTGCGCGATTTTTCAATCATCCCTTTCTAAGCTGCCTGTGCGGCAGTGAACATTATAGGCAATACTGTTTATGGAACGGGTAATTTCTAAGCTGCCTGTGCGGCAGTGAACGCTGGCCGCGACTTTACCGGCTTAACGTTAATTTTCTAAGCTGCCTGTGCGGCAGTGAACGGTGAAACTGTACCGCTTCGCGTTTCTGTAACTTTCTAAGCTGCCTGTGCGGCAGTGAACTCGGTGATGGTCAGTTTACGCTAACTCACAATTTTCTAAGCTGCCTGTGCGGCAGTGAACGTTTTACCGTCAAAGTATCGGCAGTTTGGAGTTTTCTAAGCTGCCTGTGCGGCAGTGAACATGATAGTGAATTAATAAGCTCAGCATGCTCATTTCTAAGCTGCCTGTGCGGCAGTGAACTCTTTGGGTAACGTAGAGGCTCAGCACAGGTTTTTCTAAGCTGCCTGTGCGGCAGTGAACGTAAAGCTCGTGGATTGATATTCCGCAACTCTTTTCTAAGCTGCCTGTGCGGCAGTGAACTGGATAAAGATGTGGAGTCAATGGCACAGATATTTCTAAGCTGCCTGTGCGGCAGTGAACTATAGAATATCAGCATAAAAATAAGTTACAACAGGCCGTAAGGGTAAATATGCTAATTTTACCTTATAAAAAGCTAACTATTGTAACTTGCTGTTTTTATATCATATTTTTAAAGAGCAAAAATAAAGGGTGAACAACACCCTTCATAGATTAAAATTGAGGTACGCAGCCCAATTTATTTTCATCATTCGATTTTGCACTGAGTCCATAGCTGTCAAATGTGCCATTTTGAGAACTATTGACTTTTACTCTAGAAATAAACAGAGGGAATTTACTACTTTGATTGGGCGAACGACGCTTAGTTTCTTGGCTATGTAAAAAGATAAACGGTAGCTTGCTGTGCCCTACTGGTTTGGTCTTTTCAAGCTCAATTAAACATTGTGCTAAAGATTGACCACTTTTGTTAGCCCAGCGCTTTGCTTTTTCTTGCATATCCCGGTCTATACGCTCAGCCGATTTAACATGTGTACGCTTAAAACATACATAAGTTACACCAGCCGGCACTGGTTTGATGGCTTTTACGTGTATATAATCTGCAAGGCGAGTTAACCATTCGTCAATGCCTAACTTTTCAAGCTCAGCTTTATCTTTTGCAAAAAGGCGTAATTTGCTACCCAATGGAAAACTACTTTGCTTATAGTCCGGAAACCCCACTGCAATCGCCGATTCGTTTTCAGCAACTTTATTATCAACCAATGCAATATGCACTTGTTGATACACTTTTTCCCATAAAAAGCCAAGATTGGTTTCAGCGTCTGGCAACAAGGTTATTTCGAGGTAGTAATTCATACTTACTCCTTATTCACCAAATACACCGCCACGAATTAACATGGCCATAATATAATGCTGTTGCTCAAGTTCAGGCTCTTTACCTTTTAACATCCAACCATCAAGTAGCTTATAAAAATCCATACTTTGTTTTGGTTGACGGTATGCTGCACCACGATTTGTAACAGACCCATATGGTTCTACTGCTATTGGCCCAATTTCATCTGCTTCAGAATGCCATGTATCTATGGTACGCAAAGCATTACCCACTTTTTGTGAATGTATTGCTGCTTGGCCATCCAATTGATATAAGAACTTGCTCTTATCACCCTTACCACCGCCCATCACCAGTTCTTGTGATGGATAAACTGCTTGCCCTTGTCCTAACTGACTATAAGCTTCAACTTTGATCAACGCATGCTCTTCGGTAAGACCTTGCTGAATGATTTGTGCTAATTCATTTATTTGTTGGTTTTCTTCAAAATCGCGCAGGCTAAACTCATAACTATCAAAAGTAAATTGCTTTCTATTTTCTTTATTACCCGCAGTAACCACCACTTTTACCGCTTCAGCGCCTACACGGTTGCGCCACAAAAAACGACCATTGGCAATGTTATGCGCGTAGCGCTTGGCTAATTCTTTAAACTCTGTTGAAATTTGGTATTGCTTTACTTTTTCAACTAATGCACTTTGATAAGCGGGATCATTACACGTTGATGGAACATGTAGGTTACTTAACACGCGTAAGGTGAAGACTAATTTTAAGGTATCTGTACTGTGTGGTAATGCGGCAACATCAACAGTTTGTAAATTGGCTTTTGATACTTCTGCATCCAATTTCGCTGGATCATTTGCCATTGCGGCTTTTAGTCTATTTGAAATGGTGCCACGTACTGCTTTTTCGCCAACTAAAATTGGTTGCCAGTTATTTTCATCTACATTCCCTGCAAACATCAGGGCATCAGATGGGATCAATTTTGCTTCAAACGCTAGTACTGAAGGGGTTTTAAGTTTTACATCTGCCATGGTTAAATCTCCGTTTATTATTAAAAGTCAGGGTCAAATACAGTGTCACTTGTTTGGACTTCTATATCTGGTTCTAAAATAGTTGTTGTGGTTGAAGTTGTTTTGGCAATATACCAAGGGTACTGATAGGTATAGCGCCAAACGCCATTATTAATTTGTTTAAGGCGGTGAACGCTTTGCCACTCACCAACGCTATATGCGGTTTCTGCAAATGCGACTGGCACTGTTTTATCGCGCACGTTTTCAACTTCACCGGCCGCATAAAGCTCTGAAATTGCATAGTAGCCCGCAGCTATTGGTACTAAATAACCGCCATTAGGCTTTACAACATACTTCCACGAGACTCTTATTTTTGTGCTTTCTTCGTTTTCTTGCGCAGGCTCTACTTGCTCACTTTCACTGTTTTGATTTTCAAGTGGCGTGGCTTGAAATTTTAATTTGACAAAATCGCACCATGCATCAAATAAGCTTGTATTTTCTTGTTTAGCTTTCAGTGTTGAAAAGTGCGCTTCGAGGTAGTCACTTCTATCGAGCAAGACAAAGCCCGGCATTAAGCGGCGTAATGCTTTTTGTTGTGACTGTTCATCATTTAACACTTCACAGGATTCAAAGCTCGTTATTTGCCCACCAGCTAGGCGCATGGAAGGAATTGAATTATTTAACTCTTCTTGCAATAGCTGCAGTGTTGTTTGATCGCCTGCAACCAAACCCTCCACTTCAATCAATAAAGAGATTTGCATATTCATGCGACCTTCTTCATTAATGGGGGCAGTATTACCTTGTTGTGTAAGCGGGTTTCGCGTTAAAGCGAAAACGTAATCTCCCCATCCTTTAGGTTGGCGTGCATGGACGATATTTTTATGACTGATTACTGCGACACCCCCCAACTTTATTTTAAGCTTGTCAGGTAATTTCCGTGATAGCGCATGAGCAAAACCTAAAAAATTAGTAATCGCAGGAAAACCATAAGTTAAGCCTGCAATCGCATTAGCATTTTGTACGTTAAGTTTTTTAAGTAGAATATATTGCTGCATATTATTGTTCTCCCAACTTTGGCGTAAGGCGCTCAAAAACTTTTAACTCGTGTAAACACAGCTTTTTAAAGTATTGTTGTTCAACATCGCCTAACAAATAGCACTGTTTATTTTCAAGTTTGCGCAACAGCCAAAGTGAAAAGTCGTTTGCAATAACCTCAAGCCAATCGTTCTTTTCACGCTCAGCTTGAAAAGCCGTACTTGGATTATTTACATCTAACCAAAGCGCGTGCTCACGTTTCATTTGGCATTGCTCATCACTTGCCCAACCCGCGTGATCGGTTAGGCTTTGAATTTGTACTGCATGATTAAATAAGCTGTCGAGTAAAGGCTGAACAAAGCCATAATCAAGCTTATAACGGGTTTTAAAGTTTCTATCTTGCTCAGTAAGCCCAGTTAAAAAGGCTTTAAATTCACGAATAAGTGTTGACGTTTTAAAACCAAATTCACGATTAAATATCGATGCACTGGTTAACGGTGGTTTACTCTGAACTTGAAAGGTTGGCGGCGCACAGTTGAGTAAAAAGCTTTGACCATATCGCTCGCTATTTAACTGTGAAATATTCTGTGGTTTAGAACCACCAAAATTTTGTACTGCGGTGGCTGGAAAGCTTTCATCTAACGCTTGATGGAAATTCCCTTTTCTGCGCGCTTCACGTATATCTTTAGACTCGCCAAAACGCGTTTTAGTAACCTGTTTATGTAACTCATGAGCAAGTGACGATGAAAACAACGGGCACAATAAGTGATACTTTTCAGCGCCATCTAAATTAACAGGATAATAAAGCTGTTTTGTCAGCGTGTGCCCTGAGCGTTTTTCATCACCTAACGCTTTTTCAAAACCTGACTGCCACTGCCCCAGTAGCGCAGTGTCATCGGTGAATGCCTTTAACGCATCTACATGCTTGTTTTGTAACTGTTCAATTAAGCTTTCGCCTTTAACGGTTATTTTTAAAAGCTTTGCTACATCAAGCGCTGCTGCATTACCTACAGCATCAATTGCTTTAGACTTCATGCTAGCTGTTGTGACATACCCTGGACTTTGTTGTTCTGTAGGCGACACTAAAATACTGCTTGCTTTAGCATCACTGTGGGTAAACTTTGCAGCATGTGTCGCCAAACTAATTTGTTTAGCTCGCTTAGCCGCATCTGTTAACCAATCAACAGGTTTAAATGTTGCCTCGATCGGCGCTGCGGCCTCATAGTATTGCGACTTAGCCATGCTGATTTCTGTGGCGTCGTCACTTTTTTCTAGCAACTTATCGCGCGCTTTTTGTAGCGGCTCTAATTTAGTTTGTTTGCGTTGCTCGATATAATCGGCAATCGCCTCACTTAAGGTCAATTCCATTGGTTTTCCTTATTTTTTGGTTGCTCATAAACACCTAATTGCGGGTGCCATGACCATGTGATTAGTTGCTCTTCTTTTTCTGCTCTTAAATTTATTTCGCCTAACTGCTGACTGGCCTTTTGTTGGTTGCACTTGAGTGCTTCAGCAAAGTGTTGATAAATATCTGTTGGAGACTCTTCAAACCACCAATAACAGCCCTTTGCCAACATAATTTTTTCATTATTAAAGCGACTATTTTTTGGTGTGTAGCTGTAGGGTTTTTGCGTAGTATCTAACTGGCTCCATGTGAGTTGGTCATCTTCATTAATGCGTAAGACAAATGCTTCTTGCATCTGAGATTGCCTAAATTCAGTTTGGCGAATAAATTCCGCATTCCAACTAGCATGTATCGCTGTGGTTTCATTCCACCAGATATCTGCTTCTTTATGATTTCGATAGAACTCTTTGCGATATTTTTTACCGTCCATCACTTCTAAATGAAAGCGCAGCGAGCGATGCTCTTGCACCATAAACTGTTTAGTCGCATTTGCAGGCCCATACTTCTCTAGTACCTCAAAATCTCCTAAAGTGAATTTAGGCTCGATGATCCGAGATATCGCTGAAATATGGGTTAGCTCGTTTGTGACTAATTCATTTAGGTCGTGCTCTGCTAATGGCAGTGCTTTACTTTCAAAGCCCGGTTTGCAATAAGCTGGTGTTTCGTTTTTTAAGGCTCGGATATTTTTATTCAATACCCGAAGGTTGCTAGTTTTTGGTTCTTGCTGGCGGTGCCTTTGTACTCGCCCCGCTAACTGAATAATGGAACGCATCGAGCTAGGCTCGGCTATCGCCCAGTCGTAATCATGATCGCGCCCAACTTCAACGACGGATGTACCGAGCACAATAAAAATATGGTTGTTAACCGAGCTATTTTGTATAGCTTTTTGTATTTCGGGCTGTTGCCATAATTGCTGTTCATCGTGGCGATTTAGTGCTTTATCTAAGCGGCTTTCTTTAAATGAACGTAGTGCCAAAGGAAGCTGGGAATGATATATACAAAAATGAATATGATGATCTGCTTGAGGCTTCATATTCATTAAGCATTTAGCCACTTCGACCATAGGGTTAATGTTGGCCATACGTACCACACCTAATGAAATTTTATTTCCTGACGAGTGCGTTACATGATGGCTGCTATGAAGTTGATGTATGTGTTCATAAATAGTGTGAGCAGTGCTTAAAAACTCACTAGGAACAGATTGGTTGGTTGCGCCCTCTAACGTTAAAGGCTCAATATTAATGATTTCGCCTTTACGTAATACATCTTGCTCACTGGTGAGTTTTTTCACTCGCTTATCAACAAATGCTTTGTGGGTTGCGATGAAACTTTCTTTATTTGCTACTTCGAGTGTTTGGCTTTTAAATTCGTCAAACCATGCACACCAAACAGGTTGTTGTTTATCTTTTGGAAATTGTGCTTGATTAAATTGCTGTCGCCCTGATTGATAAGCATCAAATAACGCTTTGATTAATGAAGGCGGTAACGTGGCTGAAGAAAGTAGTACCCGTGAACCAAGCATTCCAGCCCAATTTACTAAGCGGCATAATGCAGGTAAATCTTCTAAACCAAAGTCATCAGGCTCATCCAGTACTAAATCTGAGGTGAGTAAACGTAACATCGGCGCTATTTGTTTGCCGCCACGTTTGCTCTCTGTGGCAGGCATTAGGTGATCTATGGTGCTCACTAATACAGGCGCACTAATTAGCTGTTCTAGCTTAGGACTAGCGCTAAGCCAATGCTTTAAACGACCATCGTATATTTGACCTTCGTAACTTACAAATAGCTGATCAAATAACTCATCTGCAGACTCACTTCCAGAGTTTACTTTTTCAGGTTCTTTATTGAGTTGATGTAGTGTTTTGACCGCTTGAGAGCCAATTAATACTGCTAACTCGTCATCACCAAGCTTCAATAAATCACGATAAGCATCTCCTGTTTGCAAGGTAAGAGTTCGTAAACCGAGTGCAACTGAAAATCGACAACCTTCTTTTTCATCTGACAAACCATACATAACGCGCGCATTGGCTATTGTTTTTCCGCAGCCGGTTGATGCCATATTGACACCAAAGAACCCCTGTTTTTCAGTCGCTTTAGAAATTGCCTTTGCATATGAGAACGCCCTATCCTGCCAACGATATTTATCATGCTCAGCATTTTTACTAAATAACTTATGTTGTGCTATTGCGGGCAGCGTATATTTTAGTGCGGGTAGATTTTGTGAAAAGCGCAGTGCATTAACAGCAACACCAATATTATGTTCATCAAGTTGTTGCTTGGGCTTGTGACTTGCTTGCTTAGCGTTTTGTCTATCCGTATTGGCTATTGCCTTGTATTGTTTGTCTCTCCAAACTGTTTTGGACTTTTCAATTGGTAAAGAGGAATAGTAGTGGTCGGCAAGCATTAGCGACAATCTTGCCAGATGGCTGACACAACGTTGTTCAAACCAGTTTATTTCACCCGTAAACAATAAAGGCGTATTTAAAGCCCGCTTTGCTAAACGGCTCGCTTTATGCTGCCAAGGCTTACTGACAAATGGGGTTCCGTGGGTAAAAAGCCAGTTTTGTGAAATGGTTTTGGCGCTGTATTTATCAAGGTCAATAGCATTAGTTGAATTCCAGTGACAATCGAAGCAATGAGACAGCCACTTATCAATATCTTTAATTTGGACAGCATCACCATTAGCCATAGGTAATCGATGATGCGATACAATCAACCAGCCAACTAACTTTGCAAAAGGTGCAAGGTCATCAAATGCACGTTGATTGCCTTTTCCATCAACAAACAACTTGCTGAGTACGAATTTTTCTACCTCCATACCTTGATCATGTTCAAAAAGATTAGCTAATTGATTTAACCATTCGTGATCTGTTTTCCCCTTTGTGAACGCCTCAAATAAACGCAGTGATACCCATTCATGGCGATAAGGTTCACCTTTTGATTCAGTTAACCCCTTTAACTTTTGTTGGAATAAATCATTAGCTTTACCAAAATCATGAAATAATCCCGCAATACTTGATGCCAAAACGACTATTTCATTTAAACACCAGCCTTGCTCCCATTCTTTATGATCTAAGTTAAGTGAGGTTCTATTCACAGGCACTATGCCTTGTTCATTAAATTTCAATCTGTTTCCTACCACCCACAATAACTGACTGCGTGAGCGATTTCTGATCCAATGGCAACTCACAGCGGTACTGCGGCTGGCGGTTTTGCGTAGCATTTTTTTAACGGTTAATAGGCCGTCTTCGGTGATGAGGGTTTGCCATGTGTTGTCGCCAATGCGGTTGGCGAAGGCGTCGAGCACCCTACGGGTTTTGCCGAGGGCGTTTTTTTCGCATTGTGAAACGAACGTGACCATCATAGGTTTTTTGCCTCAATGTCTTGCGTTGAATAATCTTGTAAGGCAATTTCCTTTACTGTATCGAACATAAAGTCGAGGGCTTTGTGATCGGTAAAGGTTTGTAACACTTGTTGACGGAACTCTTGTTCTGTGGCGTTTTCTTTGGCGCAAATAAATGCCCAAGGGAGGACTAATGCGTCTTTAATTAAGTCAGCTACATCGAACACTAAGGCACCGCGTCTGGTTTTACCGTGCATAACGGCAAAACCATGGGGGATACCTAGTACCCATAAACAGCTTGCGGCTAGGCCATATGCTAAGTAGTTACCATGATTTAAGAAGTCGTTAGCTTTATTGATACTATTTTTATCAGGTTGGTGTTGACGCTTAAACTCTGCTGCATTGGTATTATTGGCTGCATATTTATAGAGTACTTTGGTGAGCTGTGCTTCGGTCAACAGCAAGTCAGATTGTTTTTTTGCGGCATCGGTGCGGGCGTGAAACGTTGTTAACGCGCCCTGTATTTTTTCGCTATTAAAATCGAACCCCTCACTTTTTAAATCACGATCTTTTTGCCAGACCTTTTGCAAATAAGTTATGCGCGCTTGTTGAAACGTTTTTGCGGCTTTGAGGCGCTTTTCGTCATCAAACCAAAACTGTAACCAGCCATGGAGGTACTCTGTTGGGCGATACTCACTTTGTGGCGTAAACCATTCTACTTCGCAGGCCATATGTAATGGTGTGCCTCCGCCACCAGCAAAGCCAACTAATACACCCGCTTGGGCTAACATTCGCATCGCCGCTTGGGTTATTGATGTACCGTTACCTAATAGTAAAACGGTAGTGTTCGCAATCGGAATATTAAAATACTGATTTTCGTTTTTGGCTTCTGTAAGATAAAGCACGCGGCCATCTTTTTGCATTACCCTGCAATATTCAAGGTAATACATGTTAGCGCGTTTAGAGTGCAGTATTGTTTTTAAATCTGAAGGTGAAAAGTCATCCATTAATTCAATCCTTTAAATCATTATCCTTTCTTCAATATTAAATACACTATAAAACTTAACATTATGCAATCCTTTTATAGGACTTTGTAAATACCGAATCCCTAAGAAGTAATCACTATCAAGCGCTTTTACTTCAAATACGTGTTTATTACTTACGCCTAAATTGTGGGTAGAGTGAGTTCAGTAATCTGTGAGTCACCCAATAGCACTATGTTATTTAGTTCATACCATACATGGTATTTTACCTTTCAAGCGAGCATTATTTAGTCACTAAGTAGTGTTGAGCGTATCTACTTCGGCTTCTATAAGCTCTTCAGAGTTATTACTTACTATGCTTATGCTGGTGGTATTTACTTGTGCGGGCTCAGGCTTCTCTAAAGCGTATTTTAAAGGTCAAGGAAAGCGTTAAACCTACTTCAGAATTGGCTATTGTTTACAAAAAGCTCTATAAGCTGGTCCATTAAGCCAGA
This sequence comes from Pseudoalteromonas sp. ND6B, assembly GCF_000764215.1. Classification (NCBI taxonomy): domain Bacteria; kingdom Pseudomonadati; phylum Pseudomonadota; class Gammaproteobacteria; order Alteromonadales; family Pseudoalteromonadaceae; genus Pseudoalteromonas; species Pseudoalteromonas sp. ND6B. Next base: position 14,022 of record NZ_JQFL01000020.1, on the reverse strand, counting down.
TAGAACTACGTTGGTTTTAGCCCACCCAAACACTGATAGGCATAGGTTTGCTTATCGCTCGGAGTGCGAAACTTCAGTTATTGAGCACAAGTGCTTGATAAACATCGGCGTCAATATCACGCAGTTTAACGGCCTTACCGTCGGCTAAACATGCAAGTAATGGGGTCATAAATGATTGGTAATCAGGGAGTGACACAAGTATTTCTTTACAGCCTAGGAGTGAGGCTAATCCATTAATGTATATAAGGATACTATATAAAGTTATGCTATTTATCTAAGCAAACTAACTTAGATTTTGCCCTTGGTAAATGTACTAGAGTGATCAACTATATTAGTGATCGCCATTTTTAAGCGATCACCTTTTAACTTTTAAATTAACTCAAAACACAAAAACACCAACCCACTGTTATAAAAGGGATTTAAACTGTTTTTATGTTTACTGTTTGATTGTTTGGTAGCTTGATCGATTACTTTAAAAATTTCTGATTCACAATGCTATAGATACTTTTATGTGTGTAAAACCTACCCTTTTGCCTAAAACTCGAATGACAAAGCACCTTTATATCTATTAAAGTGATTATTAATTAGAAGTCTGGACTCGTAATCGTTATCTTTATTGAGCTTTTTGAGCGTTTCTAATTGTACTAAGCATAAGGCTTTATATTCAAAATCAGATAACTCTTTATCTAACGGTACTCCATGCATTACCTTAGCTCTGCCACCATGCTTAAAAGCATTTTTGTTGCCCTTTGGTGCCCCTGCGCCTTTTCTTTTACCGCCTCTAGTCATTTAGCAGCCCTCATTATATTCAAGTCTACTTGAAGAATAATTTTTTACTGATTGTGAGACTCGCCTTTTGGAGTAACACTTTGCAAGGTAGCTAAGTCTGTAAAGAACCTCTTTGAAGGTTTCATAAAAATCTTCTTGATTTGTAGACAGCTGGTAAAAGCAGTTTTTAATAGCGGATAGTGAGCCCCCACCTGATACCCTTTCCCAAATTACCTTGAGTAAATCGATCAATTTGCTCGGATACGCTATTTTATGGCCATTCAAAAAGTAGGCTATATGATAGTGTTGCTGGGATGCTTTGGCTTTTTCCCTAACCCATATGTAAGCAACTTTACCGTATATTTTTTTTATTTTTTGCAACATACAACTACTAAACTGCGACATCACCTTATTATTAGCACTGTAGCTTTTAAGCCTTAAATCTAGCCTCAATACCAATACTTTAGAAAAGTAACATAGCATGGTGTCTAACTGCTTAATTGTCGAGACTACAATTTCATTATAATAACCATCTGTAAAATTCATTATTTCAAAAGCCACATAAGACTCTTCAGATGCTTTATGATAATAAATTTCTACACCATATTTTTCTTTTAAATTTTCGACTAACTGTGATGCCATCGCTTTTCCTAAATCTTTCCTAAATATTATCAAATACCTGCACTGCAACAATCCTCTTAGCCACGCCATTACTGTTCTCGTAAGTAAATAACGGCTACATAAAAGGGTTGTTTCATTTAAATAACATTCCTTTACGTCCTAAACCATCCCATTAAGACTAATTCGCTTAACCTCATTTAATGGCCATCCAGTGACCTTTGGTGCTAACTTAACAGGCTCTGAAAGTGCCCCACCCATCACCAACTGGCCTAATAGATAAGACGAAATACCAAAGTAGTTTTGTACCGCTACTTTTGAAATAAAAATCTCTTCATCTGCGATTTTGATTTCTCGCTTATTTAAAAACTTCACGCCTGTACCTTTGAATCAATCCAATTGATAACATCGCTATATTGCCAGCCCATAGACCTTCCACTTTGTACAAGTTTGATACTTTGAGGAAACTCGCCTTTAGCCTGTAAGTTATAGATGGTAGTACGAGGTAAGCCTGTTAAAATTTGTACATCACCAATACGAAGAATTCTTTTATTGTCTGTTAATAGAGCATTCAAATTCATAATGTTATTCCTGTTATTTAAGGATCAATGTCCCATTAATTGTTGAAGCGAACCATAACGTTCGCTTAAGTACGGGAAGGATTATAAATATTGAAAACAACTCTAAAAATGGAGCTCCTATATAAAAGCTCCATTTAAAGCTGCACGTAAAATGATGAGCAACCTGAAGATATTTATACTATTTGAAAGGAGTGTTTTTAAATACTTTAAATACTATTTCATCTAACTTACTTTCATGAATAGAATATAACTTTCTAGGCTTTATGTTGTATTTGAAATAATAAGGTTCCATATGTGGGATTTTAGAGCGAAGGTTACTAGTATATACAGCCTCATCCTCCATAGAAAAAGACGATACTCCAAATTTTTTAGTTAATTCTTTAACAAGCCTTTTGACTAATACATCTATGCTGACATTAGCCTTTAACACTTTAAACTCTTTTGTTTTCACCACTTTCTCAGCTACAGTTAAGGCATAATTAAGGATGCCTTTTTCTTCTATAAAAGCGTCCTCTTTGATTTTCTGGTTCTCTATATTTTCATATGATTGATTCAAATCAATACAATCTTCAGCAGAAAAATTTTGATTAAAATAGGATAAGATCTCATCTCGGTACTTTTCCTGCTCAGCACTTCTTTTACCTCTCTTCAATTTAATGTTGAGATATTTTGCTATTTTTTGTGTTGATTTGTGTTCCGATATTAAGTATTCAGGCTTAAGATTCTTTCTTAGAAAGAGGTCTATCGCAGAAATAACAGACCAATCATCAAAATTTTTATATACCTCTTTCTTCATCAACATCCTGTGAAACTCATTTACAGTTCGAAGGTAGGCTAATGTTTTTAAACTATTTATGTTGCCAAGCCTTTTTCCTTTTTCTAAGATTTTTTGATGATACATCAAACTTTTTGCATACCGATTAAGTGCATTTAACTCACCGATTAACTCCCCCAGTGCAATTAACTCAGTAGGTTTTAAATCATTTTTATCTTTTATTGATTTATATAACTCACTAATTCTACTCTCAGCCTCAGTTTGGGTAATCCCCAGTAAGTGGAGTTCATCAAATTGTGTTATTAATGTATTGTTTTTAAGAGCGTTAAAGTTAGCTTGAATTCTATCGATCAGGTCTAACAATGATTCAGAGCTATCAAAATCCTCATTTTTAATTAATAGGTTTGGAGATTCAAAATTGATAGCATTAAATTGAGTTAATTTATCAAACATTTGCTGCTACCTTTGCCGCATTTATGTAGTTGCTCCACCAGCTCATTATTTCCCTTCGGTTTTCAACATACTCAGCACGATTGTATGCAGCCCTAATTTCGTTTTTCTCTTGGTGAGCCAATGCAACTTCTATTAACTCTGAATCAAATTGTTTAGTCTCATTTAGTATTGTACTAGCAAGCGATCTCAAACCATGAGCAACTAGCTCACCTTTAAAGCCCATACGTTTGATTGCAGCATTAGCCGTTTGAGGGTTTGTATGGTTTCTTGGCTCTCTGTCGGCTGGGAAAATATAATCACGATGACCACTAACTGGCTTCATTAATTCGAGTATGCGTAGCGTACTTGATGTTAAAGGTACTTTATGGCTTTTAGACATCTTCATTTTTTCAGCAGGTAATATCCATAACTTATTTTCAAAATCAATTTCAGACCACTCAGCCATTGCAGCTTCACTTGGCCTCACCATTGTATGCAGCTGCCATTCAATTAAGCAGCGAGTTGTAAACTTAATACTTGCCCTTGAAAGAGCTTCCATAAATTCCGGTAATCTTTCACTCCCTATGGTAGCCATAGGTTTTTTTATTGGGGTTTGAAAAGCAGCTTTAATACCCGCCAATGAGTTATGCTCTACTACTCCCGTATTAACCGCATAAACCATGATCTCATTTAATCGTTGGCATAACCTTTTAACTGTTTCAAGCGCACCTTTGGCTACAATAGGCTTAATTGTATCGATAGCAAGTTTTGCAGTAAGACTATTTAGAGGACGTTGACCTAAGGTTGGGAATATATGCCTTTCAAGTGAATTCCACACATCTTCTGCATAATTAGATGAAACTGTGGTCTTTTTAAGCTCAAACCAGTCCAGTGCGACTTTCTCTAATGTATTTAAGCGTGATTGTGTTTCTTGTAAAAATTGCTGCTCTTTATACTCTTTAGGGTCGACTTCATTTGCAAGGTGTCCACGCGCCTCTTCTCTTTTTGTTCTAGCTGCCGCGAGCGTAATTTGAGGGTATTGTCCAAAAGAAAGGTTTGTTCTTTTTTTAGTGAATGGTTTGTAGTACTTAAATATCCAACTTTTAGTACCATTTGGCCTTATAGATAATTGAAGACCATTGCCATCTGAAAGTGAATATTCCTTTTCCTTAGGCTTAGCTTGCTTAATTTGCGTATCGTTGAGGGGTTTTACAGTTCTGGCCATTTCTTTTATGTATACCATGTTCTAGCCCAGTGGATTCAAGGCTTTCTGAGTTTTAGTACCATAGAATCTTCACAACTAAGTGCTATGGTACTAACCATGGTACTAAAAATACTGGATGTAGGTAAACATCTTGGGATATTACAGGCAATAAAAAACCCGCTAACCTATGTGGTTAGCGGGTTTCCTGTATCTGTTCGGATGTTATCGAACAGAGAATTGGTGGAGCTGGGGGGATTTGAACCCCCGTCCGAAAAGCCTCGACCGTCGGTACTACATGTTTAGTATTGTCATTTAATTAACCTTTAAATCCCGGACAAACACGGTAGATAAAGGCGAGGCCGCTTAGTTTTAACGCTTCAACCCCGGCCAGGGTTTCCGTCGCGATCAGGTGTTAGGGTGACACTCCAAAATCCAGTCCACAAGAATACATGGAAGGAGCGCTAGCCAGCCTAAGCTGCTAGAGAGTAGTTATCGTCGTTTGCGATTACTTTAAATTGCGGCTTTTTTACGAGGCAAACCGCACCTCGACATGCACCTCGGGCTTCTTGAATTCCGTCGAATCCTAATCAGCCCCTGAATAAGGTTACTCATTCAGAGCGTACAAGCAGTATAACCGAGTAACCTACGAATACTCAACACCTTAGGCGTTTTATTTTATTTGTTGGTTAATCATGCATCAAACACACATGTAAATGTAAGATATTGAACAATTAAGAAACAATTACTTAACAATGATGGTGCTTTATGCTCAAATGCAAGGCTAGACCTTGGTCTAATACAATATAAAAAATAATAACAGGCATATTACCTAGAGGATTTATAAATGTCGGTTTTTTCTTTTGATGAGCAAACGGGGTATATCTCTTTGCTCTCCCACCCTAATGTCTCAGGTTTAGCCTCAACAGCAACACAGCTTATTGAATTAATTGGCCAGTCAGAATATTGCGAGTGTGAGGTTATTGTTAGCAATATTGGTAAACTGTTTGCTCAAAATAACGCCGAAGAAGCCCCCTCTTTAGTAATTGCTCAAGCCATTGATGCAAAGCTAACCATTAACATTGATGAAAAGAATATGCTCGTTGAAGCTACCCTTATTACTGCCAAGGGCGGTAAATTGCTTAGCATGGAACAAGCGATTGAAGAGTTCTCACAAGCAGGGGTTGTAAAAGGCATTAGCTCTCATGCATTAGAACAGTTATTGGCGCAACAGTTCGAACAACCCCCAGGAAGTACGCATTACGCCGAAGTCGCTTTTGGTCGTGCACCTAAAGTGGGTAACGATGCCAAATTTGTACGTCTTTGCTGCACAGCGCAAGACCGCGTACTTAGCCCACAAGCTAAAGGCGGTGGTAAAGTCGATATGAGAAACCTAGGTGATATTATTACTGTAAAACCTGGTTGTGAATTAATGCGGCGCATTCCAGCAACATCGGGGGTTGATGGGTTTACTGTGTTTGGTGATGTACTAACTGCAACCCCTGGCAAAGAACATAAATTACAACCTTTTGACGGCACTAAAATTGCGCCTGACAACCCCAACTTATTAATTGCCGACTGTACTGGCGTACCGGTTGCCCTTCCCCGTGGTATGCGTGTTGATGATGTTTTATGTTTTCATAATATTGATCCCACTACTGGTCATGTTGAATTTGATGGCAGTATTATAGTCAGTGGTGATATAAAAGATGGCATGCGAGTGACCGCCAGCGGCGATATTACTGTTTTAGGCTTTGTTGAATCGGCGCAGCTCAAAAGTGATAGCGCCATCACAATAGTAAAGGGTGCAATTGGCAGAAAGCGAGAAGCCGATGAGCCATTTACCTGTTCTATTTTAGCTAAACGAACCGTTGCGCTTGGTTACTCTCAATACTGTGACATAAAAACGGATCAAAACTTACTAATAGATCGCCAATCATTACATTGTGACTTGAGTGCCGGAAATCTAATTAGGGTGGGCAATACAAAAGATCCTAAAGGGAAAATTATTGGTGGCCATATTCTCGATGCAATGCGCATTGAAACAGGCGAGTTAGGCGCACCAGCAGGAACTAAAACCCGTGTTTGCATCGCACAGCGATGGTATGTGCTAAAACAAAAACAAGCGCAAATCACTGACTTTGAAAAAGTTTTAATCGGTAAGTCAATTGAACTACAGCAAGCGCGCCAGCGAATTAATAAACAAGTTGCAAGCGCACAGCGTCAGCAGTTTTTGAATAAAATAACAACGAATGAAGAACACATAGCAAACCGAAGCGCCAGCATCAATCAGCAAAAGCAGTTACTAAGAAAGAAAATGGCGCAGCTTTTAGCGCTCAGTCGCTTAAAAGTTAATGAGCTTATGCACCCTGGGGTAGAGCTTAAAATTGCACGAGAATCAATTAGCTTTTCGCGTAATTATCCACCACATTTAATCACTCACAGTGAAGGTAAAATAACGCAATCGTTTTAATAACGCATATTAAGACTGGCTCAGCCCAAAAAAGTAAGTATTCACTATTATGAGCTGATTTTCTAATCTTGGTTGCTAGCTTCGTCTTCGCTCTGTTGTGTTTCGTCTACAGCAAGTGGCCAACCACCTAGTTGCTGCCAACGATTAACAATTAAACAGTACAGTTCAGCAGTACGTTCTGTATCGTATAACGCAGAGTGTGCTTGTTTATTATCGAACTCTATTCCTGCCGCGCGACACGCTTTAGCTAGTACCGTTTGCCCTAATGCCAAACCAGCAAGTGATGTGGTATCAAAACTAACAAACGGATGAAATGGTGTGCGCTTGATATTATTACGCTCAATAGCCGCATTTAAAAAGCCGTGATCAAAAGCGGCATTATGAGCAACCACCACAGAGCGCTGGCACCCTGCGGCTTTTTGCGCTTTGCGCACTACTTTACAAATTTCTTTAATCGCCTCTTCTTCTGGGACTGCTCCTCTCAGTGCTGAAAAAGGCTCAATCCCATTAAACTCAATGGCAGCTTGCTCAATGTTTGCCCCCTCAAACGGTTGCACATGAAAATGAACGGTATGATCGATACTAAGCAGTCCTTCGTCATCCATTTTTAAAACGGATGCTGCAATTTCTAGTAATGCGTCGGTTTCTTTGTTAAAACCGGCGGTTTCAACATCAATAACCACTGGAAAAAAGCCACGAAAGCGTTGTGCGAAAAGTGTTTGCTCAGTATTTGCCATAGTATTCTTGGTTTATAGGGATTAGCTGTCTATTATGTCAAAATTGGTGGCCTGTCGGCTAGGGGATTTATTGATTAATTACAGTTAAACTATAGGCATGTTACTTGCTTAGTAATTAGCGTTTGCGCTGAATTATTTGCTGTTGCGTAATATTTTACGGTTTTTGTCACTTTTTTGGCAGAGCTAGATAACTGGAGAATTCTCGATGAAGTGTAAGTTGTTATTTATTAGCCTAGGCATTAGTAGTGTGCTGTATAGTTTGAATACAACTGCAGCAATGCGCCAGTACACGGCTAACCAAGATAATTCAAACTGGAACTTGGTTAAAACAACTCGCTTGCAATGCCAATTAAATCATGAAGTTCCCTACTATGGTGAAGCTGTTTTTAAAGCATCAGCAAGTAAAAATAAAGATCTCACTTTTAATCTAGACATGGTGGTGCGCCCAGAAAATTACGCGATTGCCGGTTTAAAAGCGGTACCACCTAGCTGGCGAGCAGGCCGCCCTGCCCGTGATATTGCTGATATGAAATTACTTAAAAAGTTTGATGGTGAATTAGGTAATAAAACAGCATGGGAAATGCTGACTGAGCTTGAAAAAGGGAACCAACCTACTTTTTACTACCAGGACTGGCAAAATAGTGCCGATAAAATTGCCGTGGGTATGTCTAATGTTAATTTTAAGCAAGCGTATTGGGCGTTTTTACAATGCCGAGACGAATTGCTGCCATACAATTTTGAAGATATTTCGTTCACTATAATGAATTATGAATCTAATAGCAGTAAATTAACTAAGTCATCGCAACAACGCCTTGATAAAATTGCTGAGTATTTAAAAAACGACCCGAGTATAGAATCAATTAGTATTGCATCGTACACCGATAGTTATGGCGGTCGTTGGAATAATCTCGATTTATCAAGAAAGCGTGCTAAGGAGATTAAAGATTACATGGTTGACTTAGGCGTTGATGAAGCTAAAGTGGTTACTGAAGGCTTTGGTGAAAAACGCTTTGTAGATACTAATGACAATATTTTAGGCCGTGATAAAAACCGCCGCTTAGTGATTCAAATCGCTAAAATGTAAATTGTCGTATTCCATTTCGACCGACGGTGTAATGGATAACGCTTTCGGTCAATACATACCATTTTTGTGATACCTATTTTATACATAGCAAACAACCTCCCTTTTAATTATTAACATTTAGCTTTTTATTTTTTCATTTATATTAGGGTCTGTTGATCTTTCAAGGTTAAATTTGCCGCAGTCTGTTTGGTATTTAGGCAAGGCAGAGCTTATGTGGTGTGGTTATTCCCCATAAATAGGCGATAACGCAGCATTAATGCCAAACAGGCGCTGCCCGAAGGGTTCTGCCTAGGGGCAATTAACTCTTTGTTGCTCGGTTTTTACTTAGCCCACTAGGTTACAAACCTCGCGCCGCGATTAAATTGCCCCTAGTTTGAACAAATATTAATCCGCAAAGGTCAACAGACCCTAATAAGTTAAATTTCCTTTTTTTGATGATTTTGGCTTTTTTAATACAGTTGTAAATAGAAGATTACATTTTATTTTGTCTCTTTTATGACAAAACTATTTAAGTTTTACACAACTAGTTATATCTTGCGTGTCTCTCACGTTTGATCAGGATCATTAAGTGCTTAAAAATAAAACAATAGGTAGCATGTTAATTGTTGCAGGAACCACCATAGGTGCGGGTATGCTTGCCCTACCAATCGCCTCTGCGGGGCTCGGGTTTAATACGGCAATGGTGTTAATTGTAGGGTGTTGGTTACTAATGACCTACACCGCTTTGCTTATGTTGGAGCTGCACCAATATGCCCCTCGCGATGCCACTTTAAATACACTTGCTAAGCTTTGGCTTGGTAAACGTGGCCAGTATGTGGCTAACTTTTCGATGATATTTTTATTTTATGCACTGTGCGCTGCTTACATAGCCGGTGGCGGAGCCCAGCTACAAGAACGTATAAACACTGGTTTTAACTTAAGTATTGCTCCTCAATTAGGCTCCGTTATTTTAGCCGTATTGATTGCAAGCGTGGTGACTTTGGGCACTAGTAAAGTTGATAAGCTCAATCGAGTGCTGTTTAGTATAAAAATAGTGGTTTTAGCTAGCTTGTTTTATATGTTAACACCTTATGTACATGGCCAACACTTATTGGAAATGCCTGTTGAGCAAGGACTAATATTATCGGCCATTCCTGTGGTATTTACCTCTTTTGGCTTTCATGGCTCTATCCCTTCTATTGTTAAATATGTCGGACTTGACATAAAAACCTTGCGCAAAGTTATGATTGCAGGCGCCTCTTTACCGCTGGTTATTTATGTATTTTGGCAAGTATTAAGCCAAGGCATAATGAGCCAAGATCAATTACTACAAAGCGAAGGATTAACTGGGTTTGTAGCCAGTGTGGCCAATATTGCCAATAACGCCAATGTTTCTACTGCGGTAAAACTCTTTGCCGACTTAGCTCTAGCAACGTCATTTTTAGGGGTAAGCTTGGGGTTGTTTGACTTTTTTGCCGACACATTCAAAAAAGCAGATACGGGCGCAGATAGAATAAAAACCGCATTTATTACTTTTGTTCCTCCTCTTGGCTTTGCCTTATTTTATCCGCAAGGGTTTATTATGGCATTAGGTTATGCCGCTATTGCATTGGTGATATTGGCTGTATTTTTGCCGGTGAGTATGGTGTACAAGCAGCGTCAAGGCGTTGAAAAAAGCGGTTATAAAGTACGCAGTGGTAATATTGGTTTGGCCATAGCCGCTTTGTGTGGTATTTCAATTATTAGTGCGCAATGCCTGCAAATGGCAGGGCTAATACCTGCAATAGGTTAATACCCAATAATAAGTAATACTCTATTGGCAATCCCCCCAAACAAGAGTTTGGGGGGATTGCCATGCAAACGCTAATGTTAAAACACGATTGCTTTTCCTCTACCGCTTTGCTCTGACGCCGCATCTAATTTGCCATTATGATTAATAATCACATGCATATCACCAAAGTGGCGTTCGTCCACTGTGTAACCCATTTTTATTAGCTGTTGTTTTACTGATGGCTCCAAGCCGGCATGTGCTCTGATCACATTTTTTGGCCATAACTGATGATGAAAACGCGGGCTATTTACCACATCATCGGCGCTCATATTAAATTCAATCGCGTTGAGTATCGATTGATACACCGAGCTAATAATAGTAGTGCCACCTGGCGACCCTGTTACTATTTTCACATGATTATTACTGAGTAAAATAGTGGGGGTCATAGAGCTGAGCATACGTTTATGCGGCTGAATTTCATTTGCTTTGCCGCCAATGGCACCAAATACATTCATAACCCCGGGTTTAGCGCTAAAGTCATCCATTTCATCGTTTAAAATAAAGCCTGCGCCTTCTACCACCACACCACTACCAAAGCCTAAATTAATGGTGGTGGTATTAGCTACAGCGTTACCCATGTTATCGACAATGGAAAAGTGAGTGGTTTGCTCGCTTTCTTTTAAACCGGGTTTAATGTTTTCGGTGGTTGAAATAGCCTTTAAATCTATACTGCTACTACGGTTTTTAAGATAATTTTCTGCAAGTAGTTTTGCTGTAGGTACTTGATAAAAATCAGGATCGCCTAAGTACTCTGCTCTATCGGCAAATACTCGCTTACCTATTTCAGCCAATAAATGCACATACCCTACTGAATTATGTTGTTGTGCAGGCGTTGGTTTTTTAAGCTCATACATTTTCAGCCATTGCAATATAGCAATGCCGCCTGAACTTGGTGGCGGTGAAGTAAGCACTTGATAGCCGTTCCAGTTAGCTTTTATAGGAGTACGAGACTTTGCGCGGTAATTTTTTAAATCGTCTTGAGTAATAATACCGCCATGTTGCTTCATAAAGTTTGCGATGATCGTTGCGGTTTCACCTTGATAAAAGCCATCTTGGCCATTATCGCGAATGCGTTTGAGTGTGGCAGCTAGCTCAGGTTGTTTAAAAAGCTTACCTGATGTAGCGCTTGCAAAATAACTGGCAAAATTTACTTTAATGTTTTTATTATTTAGATGCGCTATATAGTCCTCAATCAGCTGAGCCAACTTTTCAGGCACTACAAAGCCCTGCTCTGCTAATGTTACCGCAGGTTGCACTAACGCTTTCCACGGTAACGTACCATGCTTTTTATGGGCTAACCACATTCCTGCGACACTGCCAGGCACGCCACTAGCGTGTATGCCGTAAATAGATTTATTTTCAATTACTTGCCCTTGCGCGTCTAAATACATATCACGATGCGCGGCGTTCGGTGCAGTTTCACGGTAATCTATAAAATCACCTTGCCCATCCTTATGAATAAGCATAAACCCACCGCCGCCAATATTACCCGCCTCGGGAAGCGTAACGGCCAATACAAACTGTGCTGCAATGGCTGCATCAACCGCGTTGCCGCCTTGCTCTAACACGGCTTTTGCAGCGTGGGCACTAAATGTGTCGGGCATCGCCACCGCACTTTGTTTAGCCGCTACATTAAAAAAGCCTACTTGTATTATTAAGACACTGCTAATAATTAGCTTGCGTGGTGAAAAAAGTGATCCCATCCCATATCCTTAGGTTATTTTTATACATTGATGGCAAACATTAATGCACAGTAACAAACACTAGGTCAATATTTATACGCCACATTTAAAGAGCTTAGGATTGTTATTAGATTATCCACATGACTTTGAATAAAGTACGGCTGTTAAATTTGAGCCATCCTCTGTATGAATATAATAATGTTTAAGCTGCATACCGAGTTTTTTCATAACATTAATTGAGCCAACATTTGAGGTCAGTGCTGTAGCGCTAATTGCCTTTACTTGGCGTTGTTTTTCAAGCTCTGAACAAATAGCGCCTGCCGCTTCAATAGCATACCCTTTGCCCCAACTCGCTTGCTTAAACCGCCAGCCCACTTCAATATCACTAAAATCAGGCGTATCTGAAAAAAAGCCCATCGGCCGAACAAGCACCCATCCTATAAAGGTATTGCTTTCACGCAAGGTTACTTGCCATAACCCCCACCCTTGTTGCTCGTTACGATAAGCAAGCATTCTAGGAATACTGACTGTTTTTATCTCTTCAAGCGAAGTGGGTTTACCTTGTGTTAAATACTGCATAACGGCTGGGTCTTGATCGAGCTCGTATAATTGCGGCCAATCATGTTCGTCCATTAATTTAAAACTTAATCGTGTTGTTACAGCTATGTTCATTTTCATTGTTGTATAGTTACCCCTGAATATAATTTTCTCTAAAGGAGATAGTAAATGAAGAAATTAGCAGGTTTAGCTTTATTAGGCACTTTAATTACGTTAACTGGCTGTGAAGATGCCAACGAAGTAAAACAAGATGCAAAAGAAACAAGCGCTCAAGTGAAAGAAAAGCTTGATGAAACTTGGAATGAAGTAAAGGAAAAAACCAATGAGCTTAAAAATGATGAATCATTAAATGAGCTACTTGAAGAGAGTAAAGAAATGGGCTTAGACATGTACGACGACGGCAAAGAAGTAGCTGTTGATGCATGGATTAAAAGCAAAGAAGCGGCTGGCGAGCTAACTGAAAAAACCAAGCAAAAAGCACGTGAAATTGCCGCAGAAATTGAGCAGGCACGTAAAGAACATAAAGAAGGTTAATTATTTTTAACCATAAAAAAAGAGGGCGTTCAGAATTCTGTGTCAGCCTAAGTTGCTAAATATCTAGCACACCATCTAACCTACCTTCGAAGTGGATGGCCAATTGCGACAATGTCAGATTCCAATTATGGATTGGCATTGTCCATTTCTTCGAGGCATTCAATATGCCTGCATACAATAATTTCATCAAGCTGTTTTCATTAGGGAATGCTCCCTTAGTCTTGGTGAGTCGTCTAAACTGGCGATGTACAGCTTCAATTGCATTTGTGGTATAAATAGCTTTACGCACGTAATCTGGATACTTGAAGTAAACCGACAGATTGCCCCACTTACGACGCCAAGACTCGATAACGATAGGGTATAACTTGCCCCATTTGGCATCTAATTCGGCGAGAGCGGCTTCTGCTGCATCTTTAGTGGCTGCCTTATAAACGGGTTTCAAGTCAGCCATAAACTCTTTTTGGTGCTTTGAAGCAACATACTTCATCGAATTACGAATTTGATGAATAACGCACTCCTGCACTTCGGCGTCAGGATAGATTGTTGCTATTGCTTCAGGGAAGCCTTTTAGTCCATCAACACAGGCAATTAAAATATCGGATACACCACGATTATGTAAATCTGTTAATACTGATAGCCAATAGTTAGCCCCTTCACTTTCAGAGATATATAAACCAAGTAACTCTTTGCGGCCCTCGATATTGACACCTAGTACGGTATAAATAGCCTTACTCACGTAGCGCCCATTTTCTTTAATCTTATAATGAAT
>NZ_JQFL01000019.1:0-3560 GCF_000764215.1 Pseudoalteromonas sp. ND6B | reverse complement strand
TGAATCGCCCCGAGTTCATCGGAGACCAGTTTGTTTAAGTCAGGCCACTTTACCTGACTCGTTTAAATTATCATAGTAGTCTGTTTCATATTGAGCTGGTGAAATATACCCAATTGAAGATAATAAGCGTTGATTATTAAACCAATTGACCCACTCTAACGTTGCGTATTCAACAGCATCAACATTCTTCCACGGGCCATTTCTGCGAATAATCTCTGTTTTAAATAATCCATTTATTGTTTCAGCCAATGCATTGTCATAAGAGTCACCCACACTGCCTACAGACGCTTGAATTCCAGCTTCAGCAAGTCGCTCAGTGTATCGTATAGACAAATATTGGCTGCCTCTGTCGCTGTGGTGAATTAACCCTTCGGGGTTGCCACGATGCCAAATAGCTTGCTCTAACGCATCAAGAATAAGCTCTGTGTGCATTGTCGTTGATACACGCCAACCTACAATGTATCGTGAAAAAACATCTATCACGAAAGCGACATAAACAAACCCACTCCATGTGGCAACATAGGTGATGTCAGCTACCCAAAGTTGATTTGGCTGCTCAGCAGTAAATTGACGATTAACTAAATCAAGTGGCTTATCTTGTTGCTCGTCAGGTATCGTTGTCTTATGTGCTTTACCCCGACGAACACCTTGAATTCCCATAACTCGCATCAATCGTTCGACTGTACAGCGGGCGACTTGATGGTCGTCAAGCTGTAGCTGCTTCCATATTTTTCTTGCACCATAAACTGACATATTATCCTCCCACACTTCGCGAATGAGTATTATCAGCTCAGCATCACGCTTTTTGCGGTTAGACAGTCGCTCAGGCTCTCTTTGTATCTGTTTATGAGAATAATACGTTGATGGTGCAATCGGCAATTCCTTGCAAATTGACTCGACACCGTAATGCTCTCTGCAAGCATCAATAAAATCCACTATTACTTCTGTTTGCGGTCGAGCTCCGCTTGGGCGAAAAAAGCGGCAGCTTGCCTCAGGATATCATTCGTTCGCTTGAGCTCTTTATTCTCGCGCTCTAAGACGGCAAGGCGTTCTTCAGTTGATTGCGTATTAGAAGAGGGTTTAGACGGTTGAGCTTGAGATTTCTTGACCCATGCTCTAAGTGTTTCTGGGGTACATCCCAGTTTATCTGAAATCGATACTAGCGCAGCCCAAAGAGAAGGGTATTCATGCTGTTGTGTGGTAACAAGCCTAATTGCACGTTCACGAAATTCTGATGTATAGCGATTTGATTTTTTCATAGTTCCAGTTTCTCAAGTTATTGAGTCTCTGGCAAACACGGGGCGATTCAGTGCTATGTTGAGTCTGAAAAATATATCGACCTTGAACATGCTTTATTTTGTATTGCACCAAACAAACATAATTTTAATTCAGTACAAGGAATGTCTGGTAGCCCATTGAATATAATTTCATTAAGGAAAGTAAAAACAATTTTTGTAAATCCTTTTTCTGACGTAAATCCAGCTTTAAATATATTTAATAAGTATGGCTTTAAAACTGAAAAACTTCGCCTTCATTCACTACGTCACTTTGCAAATACTTATGCCGAAAAAGGAGGTATTCCCTTAAGTGTCATAGCCTCTTGGTCTGGCAGAACAAGCATAAAGCAAACACTAGAGTATATTCATAATAGTGTAGAGACTAACGCAGATAGAGTTACTTCAACATTAGATCTCGATGCTAGTCATATTGATATCCGAGTTATAACAAACGATGAGTTAAAGACTTATGGGGGGCTCGCTGCAAGCATTACTGATACAGGAATATGTGTACAAGAGCTTTCTGTTACACCTTGTAATTATATAAATAATTTTTTAAATGGCTGCTTTTTATGTGAAAGCTCTTGCTATATATGTGGGGACACTGATGCTATAAAGTTACTTGAATATGACCTTAGATTTCAAACAATAAGGCTTGCCAGATTATCAAAACAAGAAAATATATATAAATCTCCTTGTAAAAAAGATTGGTATTTAAAGCACACTAAACAAGTTGCTTTACTTGAACAGCTCATTCAAATTTTAAAAAATGGACTACATGGAAATATAGCTCGAATATCAACCGAAGAAAAAAAAATATTTATAACAAATCCTAAAACAAATGTTATAGATGAAGTGAAGTTAACAATTTCTTCAGATGAAAATATTTTAAACCAAATAACAGATAAAACTTCTAGTATTAGCTCCATCCCCGAAGGAATGACAGCGTTACTTTCTTCTTTTGGTGTAACTAATTTTAAAAATAAATCAAAGTAGAACTTGCAATGCCAGCTAAAGCTAAAATTACAGATGAAACACAGTTTAACATTGAGAGAATGATCCTTCTTTGGGAAGGAAAGCTTACATGGAAAAATCTAACTCAAAAAATTTCAATTGATCTTGGTATTCAAGTATCAAGACAAACATTAGAGAGCTATAACGGGATTTATCAAGCTTACAAACATAAGAAATGTTCAAAAAACACTAAAGATCATCATTTTAAAAAGGGAATCATTAAGGCCGATGTTGATTTACTTAAGCGAATAAAGAAACTTGAAGCAGAGATAGAATTAAAGAATAAAACAATTAATGAACAAAAAAGGTTTCTACAAAGAGTTTTACAAAATGCCACAGAAATTCCTGCTCTGAAAGGTAACCTTGATATATTAATAGCAGAAAGACCTGAAGACAAATAAACTAAATTGAACACTTCTTCTGAATAAGCCTTAACTTTATCTGTCAAGTTTGATTGTTAGGGCTTAATCAAAACTGACAGCGGCATAAGCCAAACTCGGCCGTTCAACAGCAACTTAATAGAGGGCGTTCAGAATTCTGTGTCAGCCTAAGTTGCTAAATATCTAGCACACCATCTAACCTACCTTCGAAGTGGATGGCCAATTGCGACAATGTCAGATTCCAATTATGGATTGGCATTGTCCATTTCTTCGAGGCATTCAATATGCCTGCATACAATAATTTCATCAAGCTGTTTTCATTAGGGAATGCTCCCTTAGTCTTGGTGAGTCGTCTAAACTGGCGATGTACAGCTTCAATTGCATTTGTGGTATAAATAGCTTTACGCACGTAATCTGGATACTTGAAGTAAACCGACAGATTGCCCCACTTACGACGCCAAGACTCGATAACGATAGGGTATAACTTGCCCCATTTGGCATCTAATTCGGCGAGAGCGGCTTCTGCTGCATCTTTAGTGGCTGCCTTATAAACGGGTTTCAAGTCAGCCATAAACTCTTTTTGGTGCTTTGAAGCAACATACTTCATCGAATTACGAATTTGATGAATAACGCACTCCTGCACTTCGGCGTCAGGATAGATTGTTGCTATTGCTTCAGGGAAGCCTTTTAGTCCATCAACACAGGCAATTAAAATATCGGATACACCACGATTATGTAAATCTGTTAATACTGATAGCCAATAGTTAGCCCCTTCACTTTCAGAGATATATAAACCAAGTAACTCTTTGCGGCCCTCGATATTGACACCTAGTACGGTATAAATAGCCTTACTCACGTAGCGCCCATTTTCTTTAATCTTATAATGAAT
>NZ_JQFL01000018.1:0-908 GCF_000764215.1 Pseudoalteromonas sp. ND6B | reverse complement strand
TATGAGCTACCGAGATATTCGAGGCCACATACAGGATATGTATGGCGTTGAAGTATCAGAGGCCACCATCACTGCCGTAACAGACCAACTGATACCAGAGCTTAAAGCATGGCAAGCGCGCAGCTTAGACACGCTTTACCCGTTTATCTGGCTTGATGCCATTCATTATAAGATTAAAGAAAATGGGCGCTACGTGAGTAAGGCTATTTATACCGTACTAGGTGTCAATATCGAGGGCCGCAAAGAGTTACTTGGTTTATATATCTCTGAAAGTGAAGGGGCTAACTATTGGCTATCAGTATTAACAGATTTACATAATCGTGGTGTATCCGATATTTTAATTGCCTGTGTTGATGGACTAAAAGGCTTCCCTGAAGCAATAGCAACAATCTATCCTGACGCCGAAGTGCAGGAGTGCGTTATTCATCAAATTCGTAATTCGATGAAGTATGTTGCTTCAAAGCACCAAAAAGAGTTTATGGCTGACTTGAAACCCGTTTATAAGGCAGCCACTAAAGATGCAGCAGAAGCCGCTCTCGCCGAATTAGATGCCAAATGGGGCAAGTTATA
This sequence comes from Pseudoalteromonas sp. ND6B, assembly GCF_000764215.1. Lineage (NCBI taxonomy): Bacteria > Pseudomonadati > Pseudomonadota > Gammaproteobacteria > Alteromonadales > Pseudoalteromonadaceae > Pseudoalteromonas > Pseudoalteromonas sp. ND6B. The sequence goes on along the minus strand of NZ_JQFL01000018.1, from coordinate 338 downwards.
CCCTATCGTTATCGAGTCTTGGCGTCGTAAGTGGGGCAATCTGTCGGTTTACTTCAAGTATCCAGATTACGTGCGTAAAGCTATTTATACCACAAATGCAATTGAAGCTGTACATCGCCAGTTTAGACGACTCACCAAGACTAAGGGAGCATTCCCTAATGAAAACAGCTTGATGAAATTATTGTATGCAGGCATATTGAATGCCTCGAAGAAATGGACAATGCCAATCCATAATTGGAATCTGACATTGTCGCAATTGGCCATCCACTTCGAAGGTAGGTTAGATGGTGTGCTAGATATTTAGCAACTTAGGCTGACACAGAATTCTGAACGCCCTC
>NZ_JQFL01000017.1:0-35164 GCF_000764215.1 Pseudoalteromonas sp. ND6B | reverse complement strand
GCATATGCCTTTGCACTTGCAAAGGCTTTTCTTACGCCTATTTTATAATAATATTTTATTGCACTTAGGTTCGTAACACTCAACCCAAACTACGGCGCTATAATTTACTTCTGCCAGCTAAAGGCTGAAAGCTTACCGCTAAAAACTGCTCTAAACGTAAAAAGCCCCAGCTAATGCCGGGGCTTTTCATAAAACAGACTTAATTAAAAATTAAGCTTGTTTTGGACGTTCAACAACATCTACCAAAGTCCAAGATTTGTTCTTAGAGATTGGAGCGCATTCACGGATAGTAACTACGTCACCCGCTTTTGCAGTGTTATTTTCGTCATGTACGTGTAACTTAGTCGTACGTTTGATGAATTTCCCATAGATTGGGTGCTTCACGTAACGTGCGATAGCAACAGTGAAAGATTTTTCCATCTTGTCGCTGATTACACGGCCTTGAAGAGTACGAATTTTATCGCTCATTATTGACCTGCCTTCTGGTTAATAATTGTTTTTACACGCGCGATATCGCGACGTACTGTTCTTAGCGTGTGTGTCTGAGCTAACTGACCAGTGCTTGCTTGCATGCGCAGGTTAAACTGCTCACGAAGAAGACCTAGAAGTTCAGCATTTAGCTCTTCTACGCTTTTATCTTTTAGTTCGCTTGCTTTCATCACATTACCGTCCGAGTTACGAAAGTTGTTTTGAATGGCAGTTTACGAGCAGCAAGGTTAAACGCTTCACGAGCAAGCTCTTCTGAAACACCTTCCATTTCGTAAAGTACTTTACCAGGCTGAATTTCAGCAACCCAATATTCAACAGAACCTTTACCTTTACCCATACGAACTTCAAGAGGTTTTTCTGTGATCGGCTTGTCAGGGAAGACACGGATCCAGATTTTACCTTGACGTTTCACGTGACGCGTCATAGCACGACGAGCTGCTTCGATTTGACGAGCAGTCATGCGGCCACGACCAGTAGCTTTCAAACCGAAAGTACCGAAGCTTACTTTGTTACCGTTTTGCGCTAGACCACGGTTGCGGCCTTTATGCATTTTACGGAATTTTGTACGTTTTGGCTGTAACATTACTCGCTACCTCTACTTAGCACTTTTTTTGGCTTTCTTTGGTGCGCGTTTAGCTGGCTTCTCTTGCTCTTGTACTAGTGGTAAACCACCAATAACTTCGCCTTTGAAGATCCAAACTTTAACACCAATGATACCGTAAGTGGTTAAGGCTTCAGAAGTTGCGTAGTCGATATCAGCACGAAGAGTATGTAGAGGTACACGACCTTCACGATACCATTCTGAACGTGCGATTTCTGCGCCGCCAAGACGACCGCTAACTTCAACTTTAATCCCTTTAGAACCGATGCGCATTGCATTTTGTACCGAACGCTTCATAGCGCGACGGAACATAACACGACGCTCTAGCTGAGAGGCAATGCCGTCTGCTACTAGTTGTGCATCTAGTTCTGGTTTACGTACTTCAGAAATATTAATCTGAGCAGGTACACCAGCGATTTTAGTTACCGCTTGACGTAATTTTTCTACGTCTTCGCCTTTTTTACCGATAACAACACCCGGACGAGCCGTGTGAATAGTTACTCGGATAGATTTTGCTGGACGCTCAATAACGATTTTAGACACAGAAGCCGCTTTTAATTCCTTAGTAAGGAATGTACGTACTTTGTGATCGCCAAAAAGCTGTGCAGAGAAATCTTTTGAATTCGCGTACCAGGTAGAAACCCAAGGTTTAGATATACCTAGGCGAATACCAGTAGGATGAACTTTTTGTCCCATTACTTATATCTCCTAGCTATCTGAAACCACAACAGTGATGTGGCTTGTACGCTTAAGGATGCGGTCTGCGCGTCCTTTAGCACGTGGCATAATACGTTTCATTGTTGGACCATCGTCCACAAAAATCGTTGTTACACGTAGCTCATCAATGTCAGCACCTTCGTTATGCTCTGCGTTAGCAATAGCAGACTCAAGTACTTTCTTAACTAATACAGCCGCTTTTTTCGGGCTGTACGCCAGGATTTCTAGTGCGCGATCGACAGGTAACCCGCGGATCTGATCTGCAACTAGACGCGCTTTTTGCGCCGAACCAGAGGCGAATTTATGTTTAGCTAATGCTTGCATTTATCTTCCCCTCTTAACGTTTCTTCGCTTTCTTATCCGCAGCATGGCCACGGTAAGTGCGAGTTGGTGCAAATTCACCTAGTTTGTGACCGATCATTTCGTCAGAAACGAAAACTGGTACATGCTGGCGACCATTATGGACAGCAATGGTCAATCCGATCATGTTAGGTATGATCATTGAACGACGGCTCCAAGTTTTAATTGGCTTCTTTTCACCGCTTTCCAAAGCTTTCTCTACCTTCTTCAGCAAGTGTAGGTCTATAAAAGGACCCTTCTTGAGAGAGCGTGGCATGGCTATTCCTCAATATTACTTAGTACGACGACGTACTATAAATTTATCCGTACGCTTGTTCTTACGCGTCTTAGCACCTTTAGTCGGCTTACCCCATGGAGACACAGGATGACGACCACCAGATGTACGACCTTCACCACCACCGTGTGGGTGATCAACCGGGTTCATGGCAACACCACGAACTGTCGGACGAATACCACGCCAGCGATTTGCACCTGCTTTACCAAGTGAACGAAGCATATGCTCAGCATTGCCTACTTCACCTAGTGTCGCACGACAATCAGATTCAACTTTACGAACTTCGCCTGAACGAAGACGTAATGTTACATATTGACCATCACGTGCAAGGATTTGAACGTATGCACCAGCAGAACGTGCAATTTGAGCACCTTTACCTGGTTTAAGTTCTACGTTGTGAACAGTCGAACCTACAGGCATATTACGCATAGGTAATGCATTACCAGGTTTGATTGGTGCATCAACACCAGACTGGATTGCATCGCCAGCTTTTAAGCCTTTTGGTGCGATAATGTAACGACGCTCACCGTCTGCATATAATACAAGAGCGATGTTTGCGCTACGATTTGGATCATATTCTAAACGCTCAACAGTGGCTGGAATGCCATCTTTAGTACGTTTAAAATCGATTAAACGGTAATGTTGCTTATGACCACCACCGATATGACGAACCGTAATACGACCATTGTTATTACGACCACCTGATTTAGAGTTTTTCTCTAATAGTGGTGCGTAAGGTTTACCCTTATGTAAATCTGGGTTAACCACTTTAACTAGGTGACGACGACCCGCAGAAGTTGGCTTACACTTTTGAAGTGCCATAATTCTAACTCCCCTTATTACTCGGCGCCGCCGACAAAGTCCAGCTCGCTACCTTCTTTAAGAGTAACGTAAGCTTTCTTCCAGTCGCTACGACGACCGAAACGCATGCCAGTACGTTTTGTTTTACCCTTAACATTAAGTGTGCGAACACCAGTTACTTCTACTTCAAAAAGCTTCTCAACTGCCGCTTTAACTTCAGCTTTAGTTGCGTCATTTGCTACTTTGAAAACAATCGTGTTGTTTTCTTCAGCAGCGATTGTGCTTTTTTCAGAGATGTGTGGAGCAAGGATCACTTTTAAAAGACGTTCTTCACGGATCATGCTAGCGCCTCCTCAAGTTGCTTAACAGCAGCAGCTGTAATTAGTACCTTGTCGAAAGCAATTAAGCTTACAGGATCGATACCAGCTACATCACGTGTGTCAACCTTGTACAGGTTACGTGCCGATAAGAAAAGATTTTCATCTACTTCTTCAGTCACGATAAGAACATCTTTAAGCTCAAGTTCTTTAAGCTTAGCAACTAGTTCTTTAGTTTTTGGTGCTTCAAGACCAAAACTCTCAACAACGATTAAACGCTCTTGACGAACTAATTCAGATAAGATGCTTTTGATCGCACCGCGGTACATTTTACGGTTTACTTTTTGGCTGTGGTCTTGTGGTTTAGCTGCGAAGCTAACGCCACCTGAACGCCAAATTGGACTACGGATTGTACCAGCACGTGCACGGCCAGTACCTTTTTGAGCCCATGGTTTTTTACCACCACCGCTTACTTCAGAACGTGTCTTCTGAGCACGAGTACCTTGACGAGCACCTGCTGCGTATGCAACAACTACTTGGTGTACTAATGCTTCGTTAAACTCACGTCCAAAAGTAGCTTCAGAAACTTCAAGAGCGCCAGAAGCGTCTTTAATTGCTAATTCCATCACTAAATCTCCAGGACTTATGCTTTAACAGCTGGTTTAACGATAACGTCACCGCCGATAGCGCCAGGTACTGCACCTTTAACTAAAAGCAGGTTACGCTCAGCGTCAACGCGAACTAGTTCAAGGTTCTGAGTTGTTACTTGCTCATTACCCATTTGACCGGCCATTTTTTTACCTTTAAACACCTTACCAGGTGATTGGTTTTGACCGATTGAACCAGGAGCACGGTGAGATAGAGAGTTACCATGTGTAGCGTCTTGCATGCTGAAATTCCAGCGCTTAACACCACCTTGGAAACCTTTACCTTTAGAAGTACCGGTTACGTCAACTTTGTTGATTTCGTTGAATAATTCAACCGTAAGCTCTGCGCCTACTTCAAAATCGCCTTCACCACCATTTAGGCGGAATTCCCACAGACCGCGACCCGCTTCAACACCAGCTTTAGCGAAGTGACCCGCTGTTGCTTTGTTTACACGGCTTGCTTTTTTAGTGCCTGCGGTTACTTGAAGCGCGTTATAACCGTCTGTTGCGTCAGATTTGATCTGAGCAATGCGGTTAGGAGTCGCTTCAATAACTGTCACAGGGATAGATACACCATCTTCAGTGAAGATACGTGTCATACCCACTTTACGACCGACTAGACCTAATGCCATTTTCCTAAAACCTCTCTAATCTTCCGATTAACCCAGGCTGATTTGAACATCAACACCAGCAGCAAGGTCTAAACGCATAAGTGCGTCTACAGTCTTGTCAGTTGGTTCTACGATGTCGATCAGACGTTTATGGGTGCGGATCTCGTACTGATCACGCGCGTCTTTATTAACGTGCGGTGATGTAAGTACAGTAAAACGTTCAAAGCGTGTAGGTAGTGGAATTGGACCACGTACTTGTGCGCCAGTGCGTTTCGCAGTTTCCACGATTTCCGCCGTTGATTGGTCAATCAAACGGTGGTCAAAAGCTTTTAGGCGAATACGAATGCGTTGATTTGACATTCTTAAACCTCAATATAAAGAGCATTTAAAGAGCATAAAAAAACGACCGAAACAATCTTAATAATTAAGATGCCGGTTGTTAGATTATATCTACGTTGAGTTCCAAATCGGAACTCCTGTTTATTAGCTTGAAATCCAAGCTTAATTTATTCTTTCTTGTTCCCGAGGGAATTTTGAAAGCCTGCGTATTATAATGATGCTGGTGATAAATGCAACAACTATTTAGACATAATTGCTTTGCAATTGTCGTTTAAATAACAGTCAAGTTTAACAATAGTGAACGTAATGGAAGTGATGATGTCACTATAATGTCATAGCTTGTCGATTAATCTGCAGAGGATCTTTTAGATAATATGTTATCCTATGCGCTAATTTTGCTGTTATATACCCATATTGGTTTGGGTAACTACTCTCTTATGGTGAGTCAATGCGTATTTTAAATTATGGTTTAAATCTTATCTCTGGTGGTATTAGCCGTTTGTTTGTTAAAAGCAAAGTACTGCCTGAAAAGCCGTTAGAGCAATTTGAGTTAAACCCTAAAAACCCGACCTTTTATATAGTGCGTTTAAATTCACGCTTTGATTTAGCGGCACTCGCGCGTGTATGTAAACGAAATGGCTTGCCCGACCCAACCGAGCAGCAAGTGTTAGGTGACCAAGCGTTAGATCGTTTTATTGGCATTAAAAACCCACCACCGTTATTTGGTAATAAAGAAAAGCCTACCAACGCATTAGATCAGGGCAAGCAAATCATTGAACACTTATTAAATAGTGGCCAAAAAAATGTGCAGGTTGTGCCTGTGACTATTTTATGGGGCAGAGCGCCGGGTAAAGAGAAGCCAGGACTGAGTACTTTACTTTCGCACTCACTTACGCCCAGCTGGTTTAGAAAAATATTTGTTGTACTTTTTTCAGGTAGAGACAACTTTATTCGTTTTAGCCAACCACTCGATTTATCACTATTGGTGAACGAAAAAGCCGATGTAAATGAGCTTCCGCATAAACTACTTCGCGTAGCTAGAGTACACTTTAAGCGCCAGAAGCTGGCTGCCACAGGGCCTAAAATCCCATCTCGAGATCAATTATTTAGCTCACTACTGGCATCCCCAACGATAAAAAAAGCGATTCAAACTGAAGCGTCTGAAAAAAATATTAGCCAAGCCCAAGCGCGACAAAACGCATTAAAGCTTCTTGATGAAATTGCTGCTAATTACAGCGACGCCACCATTCGCGTTGCCGATCGCATATTAACCTGGCTTTGGAACAAGCTGTATAATGGGATTGATATAAAGTACACCGAGCAAATCCATGACCTAACCAACAAAGGCCATGAAATAATCTACATGCCGTGTCATCGTAGTCATATGGATTACTTGCTACTGACCTACTCTATTTACCATCAAGGGCTTGTTCCACCGCATATCGCAGCGGGTATTAACTTAAACTTTTTCCCAGCCGGTGGCATATTCCGCCGCAGTGGCGCGTTTTTTATTCGCCGCTCGTTTGCTGGTAACAAACTTTACTCAGCGGTATTTAAAGAATACTTAAGCCAGTTATTTATCAAAGGTTACTCGGTAAAGTTTTATACCGAGGGTGGGCGCAGCAGAACGGGACGTTTACTACCCCCTAAAACCGGCATGCTCGCAATGACAATGCAAGCCATGTTGCGCGGTATAGACAGACCTATATCTATTGTGCCGGTATATATTGGTTACGAGCACGTCATGGAAATAAACACCTATTTAAAAGAGCTGGCTGGGAACGATAAAAAAGGCGAGTCGATATTAGGTATTTTTAAAGCGATTAAAAATTTAAAAAACTATGGTCGTGGTTATTTAAACTTTGGCGACCCTATTTCTATCAATCAGTATTTAAATGATAACCAGCCTGACTGGCGTGAATCAATTCATGCAACCGATGTGCAAAAACCACAATGGTTAGGGCCGCAGGTGGCTAATCTTGCTGATCAGGTTATGGTTAAAATTAACAATGCCGCCGCACTTAACTCTGTTAACTTACTGGCGATGATACTGCTGGTAAACGATAAGCAGGCATTGAGTAAGCCAAAGCTGTTAGCTCAGCTTGAGTTTTACTTACGATTGCAACGTGAAGCCAGCTATAGCAGTAAAATAACCGCACCAGATGAAACACCAGAGCAGCTACTTGAACATGCCTTAAAACTTAACAAGTTTGACGTGATCAGTGATGAGTTTGGCGAAATAATTGCGATAAGCGATAAAGAAAAAACCTTATTCAACTACTACCGTAATAACATTTTACATATTTTTGCGGTGCCTAGTTTAGTGGCGCTGCATTTATTTAAGCAACATCAAAGCACCGTAACTCAGTGCCATCAGCTGGTGAAATCTTTTTATCCATTGTTTGCTAAAGAGTGGTACTTGCAAGAGTTAGATGAGAGCTACGTTACTCGTATTTTAACTAACTTTAGTGATCAAGGCTTAATTGCGCTTGATGGTGATAACATTAAAGTGACTCAAAATAACGATAGCTTTGCCAAACTCGAAATGCTCGGTCGTGCATTGAGCTTTACTTTGCAACGTTATGCGATTGTGATTGGCTTTATTCAAACCAGCCAAGGGATTGAAAAAGCAGAGCTTGAACGTGAAAGCTATGTGTTGGCACAGCGTTTGGGTACGTTACATGGTATTAAAACGCCGGAGTTTTTTGATAAGAAGGTACTTAGTAGCTTTATTTCAAACCTACGCGAACAAAAGCTTATTAGTGAATCTGATACAGGCTTACAAGGAAGCCAAGAGCTGTGCGAGACCTACAAGCAACTGCAAACACTGTTGCCAGCACGTATTTGGCAATCAATTACTGACATTGTTCACGCTCAATGTCAGTAACATACTCTTATTATCCACTGTATTGAATTAACTCAATATAGTGGATTTTAAAGAGTTAGCGCTGGCGCATTACCCCTTCTTGAATCGTCGAGGCAACTAAATTTCCTTGGCGGTCAAAAAACTGCCCACGTACAAGCCCTCGTCCCGAACTCGCGCTTGGGCTATCAATGGTATATAACATCCAATCATCCATTCTAAATGGACGATGAAACCACATAGCATGATCTATGGTCGCTACTTGCATATTCGGCTGCATAAACGACACACCATGTGGCTGCAGCGCGGTTGGTAAAAACTCAAAGTCAGACGCATACGCCAATAAGTAATTATGAATACGTTGATCGTCCGGCATATCGCCATTGGCTTTAAACCAAATATGTTTTACCGGTTCTAGGGCTTCAGGTTTAAAGGGGTTATGAAAGTTCACCGGGCGCATTTCAATCGGCATTTCACGAATAAACTTATTACGGATTGCTTCAGGAATATGCTGTGCATTTTCTTGATAAAACTCTAACGAAGAACGCAGTTCTTCAGGAGCTGGAACATCAGGCATGGTTGCCTGATGCGATAACCCTTGCTCTTCACCTTGAAACGACGCTGTCATGTAAAAAATAGGTTTACCGTACTGAATCGCACTGACACGTCGAGTGCTAAAACTTTTACCATCACGTATAGTTTCTACATCGTACACAATCGGTTTTGCAGCATCGCCTGGGCGTAAAAAGTAAGAATGTAATGAGTGAACAATTCGCCCCGCTGGCAGTGTTTCTTTGGCTGCTGAAAGCGCTTGCCCCATAACTTGACCGCCAAACACCGCTCTAAAACCTAAGTCTTGGCTTTGTCCTCGGTATAAACCTTGTTCAATTTCTTCAAGTGATAACAACGACAATAAATCATCTAATACTTGGCTCATTATTTCTTCCTCAATCCCCTAATTTCTAAATGATACTATACAATACTGGAAAAATACCAACACACTGAGTGAGGAAAACTAATATGGCTTTTTGGCTATTTAAAACCGAACCCGACGCCTTTTCAATTGATGACTTAAAGTATGCACCCGAACAAACCACGTTATGGGAAGGCGTGCGAAACTACCAAGCGCGTAACTTTATCCGCGATGATGTTAAACAAGGTGATTTAGTGATGATTTATCATTCTAGCTGTAAACAGGTTGGCGTTGCGGGAATAGGAATTGTCACTAAAGCCGCTTACCCTGATCCGACTCAGTTTAACTTAAGTAGCGATTATTATGATGCCAAAGCAACCGTTGAGACCCCCCGTTGGTTTGTGGTGGAAGTAACCTACCATTCTCATCTCAGTAGCATAGTGAGCTTGCAAGCAATTAAGGCAAATGAGTCAGTGACAGACATTGCACTTAAAAAAGGGGGACGTTTATCGGTCATGCCAGTGACCGAAAATGACTGGAATGAAATTTTGAACATGGCTTAATAGTCGCAAAGGTAACATACATTTTGCCATTAAAAAGGCACTCCACCAGCGCAGCATAGCTTGGCTCAATTTCTCTTATGCCCTCAGATTTGCTATGATCTGCGGCTTGTGCGCACTGGAGGAAAAATGAAATTACTATACTGGTTAGATGAATGGTTAACTCTCAGCGATAATGAGAAGCAAGCAAAACTACCTACCTCTGGTGGGGATTTACTCGGTGATGTGTATGTAAAATATCACTTTGTTGATCTCAACAAACCCTTACTTTTTACTTTTTCACCTGCCGGTACTGATGTACAAGAGCGTGATTTGAACGAAGACTTTGCACCTTGGGGCTATCATTTAGCACAAAAGCAAAACGTTAATATTATTGCGTTTCAGCATTTGGGTAAAAGTAATTGGTTTCGTAACCGCAATTTAATCTTTTTTATTGAGCAACTATCAACCCTACTCTCTCCTTTTGAAACCAAGCTAGGCTATGGACTTAGTCGTGGCGGCTTTGCTGTGGGTGCATTTGCTAAATTACTCAAACTCGACAAAGTACTGCTTTTCCATCCTGTTAGCACTAAAAACAAACTTATCGCCCCTTGGGATGACCGCTCAAGTACCGACATTGCCCAGCAATATGACTGGCAAGGTGACTACCATGATTTAGATTTAGGGGATGCACAGGGCTACATTATTTACGACCCAACCAACCGCATTGACCGCCAACACGCTAAACGCTACCAGCAGCTCACTCACTTACGCGTATTTGGGATGGGGCACGGCACCCATGCCACTTATTTAAATAAGTTTGGGTTTTATAAACAAGTGGCTGTTGATTTTATTGCTAATCAACAAATCGACATTGCACAATTTAGGCTACAAACAAAAACACTGCGTTTAAAAGAGGATTATTATAAAAAACTTAATAAAGCCAATGCTAATTCGCCGCATCGTCAAGCGTTATTAAGTACCGCTCACACTATTTTAATCGACGAAAAAGCAGCGCACGTGCAAGAGCACCAAGAAAAAATTGATATTCAACCTTTAATAGACGTAGCCATTAAGCATCAAGATGAAAATCCAAATGATGCCATTAAACTATTAGAAGTGGCTCAACAGCTAGCGCCAGACGACCCGCTGGTTGAGCATAAGCTGAGACAATTAGAATAAGTAACAAAAGGTACTCATTCATTACTTTTTCTTGGCGTGCCCTTGCTTGGGCACAATCGAAAAGTAAAGAATCAGCGCTATCCACGAAAAGAAGATAGCGCCTACTAGCCAGCCATTTTTTTCATGGCCTTGGCTACGCTTACTGTTAAGAATTATCATAATAGGGAAAATATAAGCACATAAAACGATAATTAAAAACGCAATTTCAGTCATTATTTTTCCAAGCTAGGCCAGTCAACTTCATTACTCAATACTCGCTCTTGCGCAATGTAATGCAAAATATCTCCGGCGTTTACTGCATAATCTAAAGGCGGATTTAAATCCATATTTTTTGCACTTAAATTATGAGCCACACCTAACAATATTGCATCATGATCGTACTTAAAGTGATGAAATAATTTGCCAAACTCCATGGTTTTTACATTACTAGGGATTTGTAAACTAAACTGCGTATCACCATGCAAGGTTGATAATAGTTCCTCTTGTACACGACTTGAGCCTGGATCTTGCATTGAGCGCACTAAAATCTCTGCCGATTTAGTACTGCTACACTCTACGTTGTGGCAATGCTCTAATAACATTTCCACTTTCGTTTCATCAAAGAAGTGTGCACTTATGTGACAATCTTCTTTGACTAAACGGCTAATACGCAGTGCGGTGGTAAATGTTTGGTCGTCATCTTGGCCATCAATAATCACTTTATCGGCGTGGCGAATGGCAACGCGTTCTAATTCATCCAAATCGGTGAAACTGGTTAGGCGAGCAAAATCAACATTCTCATTACTTAAAAACGGATGCTCTATTTGTTCAGTAACCGCTAATAAAATACGGCGATCTGTCCGCTTAGTATCAGCCAAAATGTAGTCGATCATTTTTTTGGTACGAGCATTATGCCAACCAAAAATAATAATATGATTGCTACTGTGAGCAAAGTTTTTATCACCAGTCATAGCGCGCCTAATTAAGTAAGTTACTGTTTGTCCTGTTTTACCCAACAAGACACCAAATAAAGCCAAACCAAAAGGTATTTGTATTAATGCGACAATCCAACGACCTAAATCAGTTGATGGACTTAAATCCCCATACCCTACCGTTGAAGTGGTTACCGTGTAGTAGTAAAAAAAAGTACCCGGTGAAAGCAGTGCCTGCTCATTTGCCACTAACAATAAGCACCAAGTAAGCAGCATATGTAAGGATGTTGCTATTACAACAGACTGCCAACTTACCTGATCAATATGGCTGCGCAACAGCACAACAATACGTTTAAAAATATGATGCATAATTTTTTGTTAATCGATTGATTATTTAAATCATTTAGTAACACGATACTGCACATGATAACACTTAAGCAACGTTTTACTGTAATCGAAATATTCACGGTTCGTTATGAAGAAAAATAAGAGTAAACTATAGTTATAAAGTTATGAGGAAAAATATGGGTCTATTATGTCAGGTGTTTTAGCGTCAGTTGATCAGCGTACTCAGCTTGTAGGCGAAAATCGTTTAGAGTTGCTACTTTTTTATTTGCATAGCCGCCATTTATTTGCACTCAATGTATTTAAAATAAAAGAAGTGGTAAAGCTTCCCCGTTTAAGCAAAATACCGCACTCTCACCCTAAGGTAACCGGTGTAGCCAATATACGCGGTGAATCTATCCCAGTGATTGACCTTCGCCAAGCCATTTCTATGGCTAAAAAAGAATATGGTGAAGATTGTAACCTGGTCATAACTGAATATAACCGCACCACACAAGGTTTTTTAATTGGCAAGGTTGATCAAATCATGAATATGACCTGGTCTGACATTATGCCGCCACCCAGCTCTGTGGGTAAAAATCATTATATTACGGCACTAACTAAAGTGCAGCGTGATGGCCAAGAGCAATTAGTTGAAATTATTGATGTAGAAAAAGTACTCGCTGAAATAGTTGAGTACGAGGTCAATATTACTGATGGGGTGTTGGATGAAACCATAGTAAACGAATTTGCAGGACGCAAAATATTGCACGCCGATGATTCGCCAACAGCACGTAAACAAGTTAGCGATACGTTATCGCAGCTTGGTATCGAAATTATTCCTGCCAGTAACGGCCTAGAAGCCCTACAAATGCTCAAAAGCTGGGCTGATGAAGGACGCGATGTTGAAAAAGAGCTGCTAATGGTGATTACCGATGCCGAAATGCCTTCGATGGATGGCTATCGCTTAACCTATGAAATACGTAACGACAACCGCTTAAAAAACTTACATGTGGTGCTTAACACGTCCCTGAGTGGTAGCTTCAACCAAGCCATGGTGGAAAAAGTAGGCTGTAATGCATTTTTATCAAAATTTCAGCCCGACTTACTCGTTCAAGAAGTACAAAATCGCTTAAAGCAAGTGCTTGGTGATTCTTAATTGAGCATAACTAGCAAATACCGACCAAGGTAAGTATTTGCTAGCGACATTCCCTCATCAACAACCTTTAAAAAGTCTGCCTTGCTGAGCGTTTATTCAAAGCGGTGTTTGCTAATCCTAAGATTTCATGATTAATTAACAAATAAGTTTTCACTAACTCGTTATTAATTATGCTTAATAAAGTTGCCAGTCCATTTACCAAGCTCGTCGAGCGCTACTTACCCGACCCATTTATATTTGTTATTTTGCTCACCATTATTACTTTAGTCATTGCGAATTTAGCGACCCCTGCAACCACACTTGAGGTAATAACATCATGGGGTAGCGGGTTTTGGAACTTACTGAGCTTTGCCATGCAAATGCTATTGGTGCTAGTAACAGGCTACATGCTCGCCAGTACCTCGTTAATAAGTAAGTTATTAACAAAATTAGCAACGCTTGCTAATACGGCTCCAAAAGCCATTATTTTAGTGACATTTATTTCGCTGTTAGCAAGCTGGCTTAATTGGGGATTTGGCTTAGTAATTGGGGCTTTATTTGCTAAAGCAATTGCCAAACAAACTCGAGTAGATTATCGGCTATTAGTAGCAAGTGCTTACTCAGGTTTTGTAGTATGGCACGGCGGATTGGCGGGATCCGTACCACTCACCATTGCCACCGAAGGGCATTTTTCACAGGCGACTATGGGTATTATTGGCACACAGCAAACCTTATTCGCAGGCTTTAACATTGCGATTCTGATTGGCTTATTTATTATTATGCCGCTGGTTAACCGCTACATGCTACCGAGTGAAAAAGACAGTGTTTATGTTGACCCATCACTGCTTGAAAATACCCTAACTGATAAAGTCGCAATAACACGCCCTGCTCAACATTTAGAGCAAAGCAAACTGCTAGGTATGGGCATTGGCTTACTCGGACTTGCCTACTTAGGCTATTACTTTTTTATCGCAGGTGGCGGCTTAAATCTCAACAGTGTGATAGCGCTTTTCTTATTTTTAGCTATCACACTACATCAGACCCCCCACAATTTACTAAATAGCCTACAACAAGCGATTCCAAGTGGCGCAGGAATTGTAATTCAGTTCCCTTTTTATGCCGGTATTATGGCGGTCATGGTCGATACTGGACTGGCGCAACAAATATCACAGGGCTTTATTGCCATCGCTGATGCCGATAGCTTGCCATTTTACAGCTTTATTAGTGCAGGACTCGTTAATATGTTTGTACCCTCAGGTGGCGGACAATGGGCAGTACAAGCGCCTATTGTTATCCCTGCAGCACAAGAGCTTGGTGCAGATATGGCGCGGGTTGCTATGGCTGTGGCGTGGGGAGATGCGTGGACTAATTTAATTCAACCCTTTTGGGCATTACCGGTATTAGCCATTGCAGGATTAAAAGCTAAAGACATTATGGGCTTTTGCGTGGTACAGCTGATTATTACTGGGGTGTTTATATCCTTGATGCTAAGTTTTTATCCATGAGTATTCTGGTAATAAATAGGCGCGATTTTATATCGCGCTTGCTAGCTGCAAACCAAAAGAACTAAGTAAGAAAGTAAAGTTAACTGATAAGTCATTTAATCTCACTAAATAATTTCACCTAGTGCCAATAAATTACAGATCATGTGAGCGATAATGCAATACCACAAGTTACCCGATAGATGACGAATTAATCCCATCAAGCAAGAAAACACAAACAGAGAAATAAAAATTTCAACTTGATCATACTGCCCATGTAACAATGTAAACACGATACTTGGGATAATAATTGCGCCAATAGCTCCCAAGGCTGTTTTCTTCAGCCTGTAGAATGCTACTCCTCGAAAAACTACTTCCTCAAATATAGGCCCAATAAATACTACGGCTAAAAACAGCATAATTTTAGCTAAAAGCGAGTTTGTTTGTGCTTTAACTTCTAACATAAAATCTGGCAAGGCGACTTCCATAAAGCCAAAAAGCCATTGTTCCAGTAAAACGTAAGCCGCTGTTAATAACACTGTAATGATTAAAGGAAAAAGAGCCACCTTCTCTATTGCTAAACGCCCAATAACTTCGCTTTTATTTTGCGCATCAAGAGTAGACTTTAAAAATGGCAGCGTAAGTACAGCAGTGAGGAAGGTAGATATAAAAACTAAGCCGGGATTCGAATCTAGTTGCTCTAAATAAGTAATGTCATTTAATAATAATGCCCCACCACCCGATAAAAAAATAATCAAGTATGAAGCCATTGGGAGCGCCAGTGAAAAAAAGGCCAACCAATAAAGCGTGTACAATAAAGATTCCACTGTACTTTGATTTACTTGTTGTTTTATCGCATCATCCATAATTTTATCAGCTCACGGCTTCTTGTTATTTTTCATTCTGAGGGATAGTACCATACCAATTCCCCCATTAAGAAACAAACCAAAACTAACATCTTGCCATCGCCACACAAACCTTAAAAAATACCATGCAAAAAACAGCATGGTGAGCAAAATTCGATCTGCCATACTGTTTTTTTAGCTCGATAAGATTTTCATCGGTAAGCTTAATATCGCGTTTTCAGAGTCAGCAAAGTGCATCATCACTGCTACATGGCCAGCAACCACCAGTGCATACATGACCGCTGAAAAGCCTTGGCCATATTTATCTAATGGCAATAAATGCGAATAATGACGGCCGCGCCATTCAAACACAATTTCCAGTGCGCCAACAAACAAAAAGAACACCAGCAACATCAAGCCAAACGTATAGCTAAGCCATAAACCAAATAGCACACCTAGTAAGCACACACTTAAACCAACCCATGAGCGCATTGAAAAGCTAATACTTTTTAGTACATGCCCACCATCTAGCGGTAAAATAGGCAGTAGATTGAATAAATTAAGCAGCGCACTAAGTACCGCAACGCCTGCAAATATTTCCATTTCTGTGGCGTAATAAAGCACCACGCCTAACACTGAGGTAAACAAACCAAAGGCAGGGCCCATTAGTGAGATCACCACATCTTGCCAGCGCGTAGTTATTTTATCGTCGCTAACGGCTAACCCGCCTACAAAAGGAATTAAATAAATGCCTTTGGTTTTTATCCCAAAATACTTCATAGCTCGTACGTGGCCATATTCGTGTACCACCAGGCAAGCAATCAGCATTAACGCAAATTCAATGGTAAACAGCCAAGCATAACCGGCCACCGATGCGCTCGCTAGCGCCACTTTAACAACCTTAGCACTTTTAAATAACTTAAAGCCTAGCGCCGCAAGTCCCAAAAAGCCTTTTTTAGATTCGCCTTGCGCCGCCACAGGTAAAGCCAGCTGAGTGGCAAACTGATTATCTACAAATAGCGCAATACTCTGTTGGTTAACGTCACTGCTATCAATACCAATTAGCTGCTCATCAAGCATAAACTCAACATAGTTTTCACGTGGATTTTCAAATGCAATCGCTTGCTGATCATGAAATATTTTTACAATTTGTTGCTTATCTAGCATAAGCGTAAACGGTTGTTCGGCTAGATTCAGATCGATTTTTATCATTGTTATATCAGTTCGCTTAATTAGGGGCGCTATTTTGAGGCAGAAAAATCCTGTCGATAGCAAGGCAAAAACTTCGTTATTTAGTTGCTTTAAAGGAGAATATTTAACGCAGCTCGCGTCTGACTTGCCCCCTCAAAATGATTAAGTATTATTGCGGCTTGGTATTATAACCATTATAAATTATGGCGCTAGTATACCTACCCACCTAAAAAACACGAGCAAGATAGAATAATTTGTCGATTGGATTTTGCTGATATTTAAAATTTAAAACAGCAATAAATACTGACAAAAACAATTCAAGCGACTATTTTTAAAACAGAGGGATATAAATTACGACCGTTAAGTTAAGGACAACAATGCACACAAAATTACCAAACATACTCGTTGTCGATGACTCAAAAGCCATTTTGATTGTCATGAAAGCTATTTTTAATGAACTCGAAATGTCGCAATCCACAACCACCTGTTTAAACCCTGTTAAAGCACTTGAAAAAGTAAAAGCTGATATAAACTATTTTGATGCCATATTTACCGATCTTAATATGCCAGAAATGGATGGCATGGAGCTGATCCGTAATTTAGGTGAAATAGGCTATTGCGGTGCAATTGTTATTATTTCTGAAATGGACCCTAAAATAATCAGCCTAGCCGCTGACCTCGCTAAACAGCACAATGTGCATTTAATTGGCAACCTATCTAAGCCTGTGCAACTCAATCAGGTAAATACGTTACTTACCAAAATCGCTCAGTTAAACAGCCACACACTTGTAAAAGAGCGCCCAATCACTAAAGAAAAGCTAATTAACGCATTAAAAAATAATGAAATAACACCTTACTATCAACCTAAAATAAATATAAACACCAATCAAATACAAAGTGTTGAAGTGCTGGCTCGCATTGTTTCAAGTAAAGACGAGCGAGTTATTTTACCAAGCCGTTTTATCAGCCTGGCTGAGCAATGCGATTTAATCAATGACATTACGTTTACGCTATTTGAAAAAGCCTGTGGTGACATCAAGCAGCTAAAAGAGCAGCTAGGTACAAACTTGAAATTGTCATTTAACTTATCGCCGTGTCAGTTAGATGATTTAAACAGCCCCAATAAGTTATTACAGCTTTTACAAAAACATGATGTTTTACCCAGTGATGTGGTGCTTGAAATAACCGAGCAGCATGCCCTTTCAAGCTACACACAACTCGAAACCTTAAATAGATTAAGAATATTCGGCTTTGGTATTTCACTCGATGACTTTGGCACTGGTTTTACTAATATTAACCAACTGAAACAGCTGCCATTTACAGAAGTAAAAATAGATCGCTCTTTTATTAGCCACATAGAAACCGATAAGTTTTCTCAAGTGGTAGTCAGTTCACTAATTAATATGACAACCCAAGAGCAGCTTGAATTAGTGGCCGAAGGGGTTGAGCGCCCCGAAGAGCTGGCCTACCTCAAGCATTATCAAACAAATTTAGCTATACAGGGCTTTTTATTTAGTTGCCCAAAAGCAAAAGCTGAATTTATCTCGTGGGCCCAACACTGGATAAAAACAGCTGCTAAAACAAAAAACAGCTAACGAGATTCATTATCGTCGGCGCTGACGATATGCTCACTATCAGCTAAACGCTGGTGCCAACGCTGCTTTGCTACGGCGCGCATATTGGTTGATTGATCTCGCTCATCCACAATTTCTAAGCCCATTAACGCTTCTATCATATCCTCGAGCGTTACAATTCCTTGCACATCACCGTATTCGTCAATCACTAAGCAAATGTGGGTACGTTGGGTGAGCAATGTTTGTAATAGCGACGATACATTTTGGGTGCTCGGTACCGTATAGATAGGTTTAACTAACTTACTAATTTTGTAATCTGTGCCTAACCGATGATATGCCAACATAATATCGTTTTTATGTACAAAGCCTATGATATCGTCAGCGTCTTTGTCATAAATTAGCACTCGAGAGAATGACGACGAACCGTGTTCACTCAAGTATTGATTAACGGTAAGATCTTTATGGATTTTAAAAATGACCGTACGCGGTGTCATTAAATCGGTTAGTTTTGCATGCCTAAAGTGCAGCAAATTACGAATGATTTCTGATTCATCAGCATGAAGCGCCCCAGACTCACTACCAATGTCGGCCATTGCTTCTATTTCTTGGCGAATATAATAGGCCTCATTATGCTTTTGACCCATCAAATTAGTTAGCTTTTGTGCTGCCCAAACAAAAGGCTTAAGGACTAGTACCAAAATACGTAAACCATAAGTCACACTAGGCGTTAAAGCACGCCAATAATTAGCCCCCAGCGTTTTAGGAATAATTTCAGATAACACCAGTACCAATAAAGTCATAATCGCAGACGCAATCCCCACAGCCGCATCTGAAAACACCACGGCAGCCTGTGCGCCCACGCCCGCAGCACCAGCAGTATGTGCAACAGTATTAAGTGTTAAAATAGCCGCTAATGGCTGATCGATATTACTTTTTAGCTTCTCTAGTTGCTTAGCCAGTACTGGCCGCTCTTTACGAAGCAGCGCAACATAACTAGGTGAAATGCTCAATAGCACCGCTTCCATGACAGAACATAGAAACGAAATCACAATCGCTGTAACCATGTAAACGATTAATAGTGTCACTTTTTTTCCTCTAAATTGGATATATGAGCATCATAACAATACATGCTATATTTGGCCAAATCTCCAATAATAATAGGCATAGCAATGAATTTAAGCGCACCTTGGCATCGTTACGCAAAACGTTTTACTCACTTGGCAGCCCTACTCACATTAAGTAGTTTGAGTTTAACGGCATTAGCTGCCCCACTCGATCAATCAAAAATTCAGTTTATCGGGCCTCTTGCAGAAGACATGCAAGCAAAGCCATTTCAAACACCGCATGGCGACGTGATTATCAATAATCTGCTTGCACAACTTGAATCAAACAAAGAAAGCTTTGTTGTGTTTGGTAAAAAGCACAAGTGGCAACCACTTGATAAAATTAACGCGCTTACTTTAGGCGGTTTACAAGCACTTAAATTTAATATTGAAACTAACCGATTTACTCAAGGCTCCTTAAATATTAAAGGAATAGAGCAAGGCCAGGTTTTTATTAACGGTGAGAAACAAAGTGGTGAAAACCAACGCTATCAGCTTGCTTTAAATAACGGCTCACACACCGTTATTGTCATTGCTCAACAGGTTGCTAATTGGAATGATGTCACCTTAGAGTTTGTGCCAAAAGCAGAAACTGACGCCGTGACCCTAACGACAAATAAGACCAAGCGCTTATCGGCTAAGCAATTGTTTGACGCCCCAACTATTAGCGGCTTGTCTTTGTCACCTGATGCTAAGCATTACTTAAGTACAACAAAGCGTTACAGCGATAAAACAGGCAACGACGCCATTACCACAACCGAGCTTAAAAATACTAATAACCAAACGGTATACCGATTTGAAGAAGCGCAGCCTAGCCAATTCACTTGGAGTCCTGATAATCAATTTTTAGTCTATTTACTCAACGGCGAATTAAAGCAGTTAAACCGTAAAACTTTCGCTATAAAAACCTTAGCCTCAGGCCTTGAGGGGGCAAGCAACTTTAGCTATTACAACGATAATAGTATTCTTTTTAGCTGGTCCAAATCACCTGAAGAAACCAATAGCCTCACTAAACATCATAAAGGCTTGCAAGACCGTTGGTCTTACGCCCGTACGGTTAGCCAATTATATTTACTCGATGCCCACAGTGGTTTAACCAAAGCCCTGACCGAAGGCGTATTAAGCCATCAACTTGAAGATGCTAATAGCAACCGTGGAAAACTATTAATAAGTCGTCCAGTAATGGCCATGCAAGCCTCAACCCATCCAGAGACTGAGCTGGTTGAACTTACATTAAAATCCAACAGCATAAAATCGTTAGGTAAGTTTAAAACCTTTAATCAAGCGAAATATACCGCAAACAATATTTATGTTGTTGCAGGCCCTGATTTTAAAAATGGCGCAGGCAGAGTACTACCGCAAACCATGCTGGCGAATAATTATGATGGCCAGCTGTATTTACTAACCGATAACGCTAAAAAAGTAACGGCGTTAAGTAAACAGTTTGACCCTGCGATTGGCACATTGGAAGTACTAAGCAATGGCGATGCGTTAATCAAAGTGACAGAAAAAGACACCCAACCACTGTATTTATATGATCTGAGTAAACAACGCTTTAAAAAGTTAGATACAGGGTTTGATATTGTAGAACAGTTTAGTTTTTCAAATACTCGCAATACCCAGCTACTGCTCTCTGGCAGTAATGCTTCAAGCGCCCAACAACTCAAGCGCTTTGACGTAAGCAAAAATAAGGTGGAGTTAATCTGGGATTCAAACCCGATTGCATATGCCAATACCACGATTCCTAAGCTTGAAGAATTTAACTTTACCAATAAGCGTGGCGTAGAAATATCTGGTCGTGTTTATCTGCCAAGTAATATTGATAAAACTAAAAAGCACCCTGCTCTGGTCTATTACTATGGTGGCACCTCACCTGTGACTCGTGGATTTACAGGGCGTTACCCTTTTAATTTATGGGCAGCAAACGGCTATGTGGTTTATGTGGTACAGCCAACTGGTGCAACGGGCTTTGGACAAACTTTTTCAGCGCAACATGTCAATGCGTGGGGCGATTATACCGCCGATGACATTATGCAAGGCACAGAGGCATTTTTAGCTAAATATGATTTTGTAGACAGAAGTAAAGTCGGTAATTTAGGGGCATCTTACGGTGGGTTTATGACGATGCTGCTTGCTACTAAAACCGATATGTTCAGCGCGTCTATTGCTCATGCGGGAATTTCAAACTTAACTTCTTACTGGGGTGAAGGATGGTGGGGATATTTATACTCAGGCGAAGCCTCTAAAAATAGTTTCCCGTGGAATAACTCTGAACTTTATAGCCAACATAGCCCAGTGTTTCATGCCGATAAAGTGACCACGCCATTACTGCTTATTCATGGTGACAGCGATACGAATGTGCCAGTAGGTGAAAGCTTAACTATGTACACCGCGCTAAAACTGCTAAATAAAGATGTTGAAATGATTGAGTACAAAGGAGCCGATCATCAAATATTTGCTCGCGATAAGCGCTTTAATTGGTGGAACACTATGTTGGCTTACTTTGATAAAAAGTTAAAAAATGAACCACAATGGTGGGATTCAATGTACGGCCAGTAGTCATTTAAATGCGCACTTAAAATAATTTATAAAAAGTGCGCAATACAAAGGTAATTTCATTATTCTTTTTTGTAATATAAAGTTACCGAAAAAAATTAAACTCTGTGTTATGCATGTAACGAATAATGCTAACATGCAAGGCTACTATTAAAAAAATAACAGACTATGGCAATTAATGTTTTATTGGTTGAAGATGACGAGCTGCTAGTAAAGCGCATCCAAAATCATTTTATAAATACCGAGTTCTCTATTGACGTTGACGCAACGGGTGCCGATGCTTTAAGCATTGTTAAAAGCCGTGTAAATCAGCGCAGTGCTATTTCCTTGGCAATTATTGATATTGTGCTGCCAAAGCGCAATGGTTTACAACTTGCCAAAGAGTTAAATACGCTCACCGATATTGGTGTTATTTTGTTATCGAGTCGTGACTCACAAGCTGATCGTATTGCTGGTCTTGCTCAAGGTGCCGATGACTATATTTGCAAGCCTGTCGATTTACTCGAGCTTGAGTTGAGAATGCGCGCTTTATACAAACGTATTGCAAACAATCAACACGACGATGACAGTGAAGAGTTTATCGAATACGCTGATTTTAAACTCCATCCAGATAACCGCACACTCATTACAGCCAGTGGGATTGAATCACGGCTCACCGAAGCAGAGCATAAAGTGCTTATTTGTTTAATCGGCAATGCCGGTAAAGCCACTTCACGTGAAAAAATATCAGAAGAAATTGGCCAGCCTGATTGGAGCCCCAACGATCGTACCGTAGACGTGTTAGTGGGTCGTTTACGTAAAAAGCTTAACGATGAGAAAGATCAAAAACGCATCGTCACCGTGCGTGGTAAAGGCTATATGCTATCTATTTAGTATTGGGTTAACTGCGATAATAAACGCTCAAATGCCCGATAATTAAGCGCTTCTTTAAGCTCATTTAAACTAATTTGTGGCGCGCCCTTTAAATCACTAATGGTACGCGCTACTTTTATCACTCTATGATAAGAGCGCGGCGATAACGCCAGCTTTTCACTTGCTCTAGCTAAAAACTGTAGCTCCGCAGCGGGTAACTCGCAGTATAAGCTCATTTCTTTGTTATTTAGCCGCGCATTCACTTTACCTTGGCGTTTTAATTGTATTGCATAAGCCGCTTCTACTCGCGCTCTCACTTCAGCACTGGTTTCTTCTGCAGTCGTACTTTGTAGCTCCACACTGCTTAGTCTAGGGAGCTCAATTTGCAAATCAATTCTATCGATAAACGGTCCTGATACCCGCGATAAATAACGCATCACTTGATCAGGGGTCGCCCGTTTATCATGATAGCACCCAGTCGGGCTGGGATTAAGTGCTGCAATAAGCTGAAACTGTGCCGGAAATTCCATTTGTCTTGCCGCGCGCGAAATCGTCACGGTTCCGGTTTCCATTGGTTCTCGTAACGAGTCCAGTACTTTGCGCTCAAATTCAGGCAGCTCATCTAAAAATAATACGCCATTGTGCGCTAACGATATTTCACCGGGTTTAGGGTTAGACGAACCGCCTACCAGCGCAACTGCAGAGCAAGTGTGATGAGGATTTCGAAATGGTCGCTGACGCCAGTTGGTTAAATCGATTGAGTGGCCAATAATGGAATACAAAGCGGCAGTATCAATGGCTTCATCATCTGACATGGTTGGCATTATTGTAGACATTCGTTGCGCAAGCATTGATTTGCCGGTTCCTGGTGGCCCTAAAAATAGTAGGTTATGTCCACCTGCGGCAGCAATTTCTAGTACTCGTTTAGCACCGGGTTGGCCTTTTACATCACTTAAATCGAGTAAAAAATCTGGCGCTTGGGTACAGTCAGGGTAGGCAATATTCAATGGTAAAGGTTGTTGGTTGAGTAAGTCTCCCCACACCTCTTGTATAGAGCTTACCGCTTTTCGTTTTACACCGCTGACAAGGCTGGCCAAACTATCGTTTTCAAGAGGAAGAAAGCAACAACGGTTTTGCTCTTTAGCACCGAGCACTGAGGGTAAAATAGCATTCACTGCACGTATTTCACCATTAAGTGCAAGCTCACCATAAAACTCATACTTATGAATATCAGGGCAGACTATTTGCCCCGATGCGACCAAAATGCCTACCGCAATCGCAAGGTCAAACCGCCCGCCGTCTTTTGGTAAATCGGCAGGGGCTAAATTGATTTACCTGCAATGTAATGGGATAATATTTAAATCAACCAAGATTATAGAATTAAAAATGAAACCAACAGCTTTCATCTATGGGCGCGTCAGCAGCGATAAGCAAACTATAGGTACATCTATTGAAATACAAACTGACCTCAAGAAAGCAAAGCAAATAGCATCTGAGCATGGTTGTGAATTATCAGAGTTAATAACTGTTGATGAAGGGGTCTCAGGCTTCTCTGGTAGTAACTTGAAAACAGGAAAATTAAAAGACTTGTTAGAGATAGTTAAAAGAAATGACCTTATCATCTTAAGAGCGCTAGATAGATTTTCACGAGGCTCACTATATAAAGTAAATAGTATTTTCACCGATTTATTACATAAAGGTGTTCGGTTTTACACCACTATGGATAATAAATTATATGGTGGTGAGAGCAGCAATAAGGTTGTTGATGCAATAGTTAGCGTGATTGGATTTAATAGTGCATTCGAGGAAAGTAGTAAAAAAGCAGCATTAAATAACGATTATATATTAAAGCGAATTACCCAATTCAATGATGGCATACGAGGCTTAAATAATGCTCCTTTACATCACGGAAAAAGCATCCCTTTTCACTGCCAGCTAGTAGGTGAAGATAAAAGTAAAGTAGTAGTAAAGCATCCTAAGAATTTTGACGTAGCAAAAGAGATTATCGCTCTTGCTTTAAACGGAAGCGGTCTTCACAAAATTATTAGAGTGGTTAATGAAAAGCATAATATTTCAAGAACAAAGCAGTGGTTAAAAGACTATCTCAAAAGCCATACTCTTTACGGCAACTGTATTTTGAAGGTTCAAGATAGAACGCAAAAAGTTATATATGATGGCTTCGGCGAAACATACCCCAAGAAAGAATATATTTTGAATGAATATTATCCTGCGGTTTGCACAAAAAATGAATGGCTAGGCCTACAGGAAACTAGAAAGCGCTCCATTAAACTCAGATCTGAAGGTCAAAAATACTATAGCTTATTATCGGGAAGGCAACGGTTGTATTGCTCATGTGGTAAACCATTAACCGTCATATATGGGAAGAATGCCACACAACCAATATATTATGGTTGTATTGATCAAATATCATGTCGAAATATGGAGCAAATTTACGTCTTGAATCATGTAATTGCTGACGCTGTAACAGGAGATATTTATAAAAAAGACACAGATAAAAATACAAAAAATCGTGAGATAGAAACAAACAAATTAAATGGTGAAATAACGGAGCTTCAGGAAAGCATAAATAATATGCTGAAACTTGTAGAAGACCACCCTCTAGCATACGGTGATAAGTTCGCTCCAAAAATAATAGAGTCAAAAAAGGCTATAGAAAAAAAACAAAAGTTATTAGATGAATTTAATGGTCAGAAATTTATAAGTTCTCGAACAATCGAAGAACGGAATATGATTCCTAATGAAATTAGGAAGATAAAAGATCAGTTGTTAAATGGTACAAGTGAGCAAAATCTAGAAAATGGAAACAAGATATATAAAATAATAAAACGAATTACCTTAGATAAGAATGGATTAATCAGCATTGAGTTTGAAAGCGGAGAATTTAAAGTATGCTATTTTCCTATTCAAAATAAGTCTAAAGGAAGAAGAATGGGCAGTTTCCTGCATATTTTTAATAATACCGAAGATAGTTTGTACTCTTCCATGAAACAAGACCCTGAATTCTCATTAGTGACATTTACTAGAGAAGAGCTAGAAAACAAAAACCATGTAATACATATAGATAAAATAAACCCTTCATTACTGAAATTATTCAGCCACGAAAGAACTATTATGGCGTGTGACAAAGCAGTCAGCCATATAAATAATTATGTAAAAAGTTATGGATATTTTATTTTAAAAAGCTCATTCGCTATAGACAGCGGATTAACTGAGAAACAATGGCAAAAGCATAAATCTTACTGTACAGCTTTTTTTGAGAAGCGAGGAATGATATATAAAGTTGAGTTTATTACAAAAAACAATGGCCGAAATAGCATTTCAATTATTTCAGACAAAGTATACACAGTAGAGGATATCCACGGCATTTTGTGGAAGAACATTAAAAATTATAAACAGCTTATAGTGCTTTCGTAGCATCATAGCTATTTTACTAATCATTCTTTATGTCAAATATATAACTGAATGTTAATCTATTGCCTACTAAGGAATTAAATTTCATGGGAAAGAAACTAAGTATAAGCATTTTATTTTTTTGTAGTCTAACTTCGTTGCTTCCAGCAAAGGTATATTCTGGACCGAGTCAAGAAACAACTTGGCTTATGAATGAGCCAGCATCATTATTTGATCTTGGGATTATTAAGACAAAAGCCATACTAGAGGATGCAGAAAAAAACTTTCTCAGGAAGTTGGAAAGAGACGCAAATTTAAGCATGAAGCCTCCCTCATCATTTATTTCTTATAGTTGGGAGCAGGACAGAATTACTTTATCTTGGGACAAAATTTTAAATAAAAAAGAAATGGAAAAACTCGATATAATTCCACTTTCAGATGAGTCTCAACCGAGGTTTAACAGGTTCTGTCGATATATGTTGAACTCTTTAGTTAATAATACTTTTGGTCAAAACGACTCATGGAAATACTTCGGTAGTATTAGACTTAATGCAACGTTTGGACACTTCGATTATGTGAAAAATAATATGCCAAAAGACTTATACCTAAATTTAGCTGGAAAGTTGGTTTATGAAGTAGCACTTTTGACATACGAAAGTGAAGATTATCCTGTTAGACAAATGAAGTGCAAAACCGATTTTAATAATTCATTAAAGACCTCTGAGCCTGTTTTTATCGATTTTTTAAAAGAACAAAAACTAAAGAATAAAAGTTAGCTTCACCTAAGAGCCTGCTCTATTTCTAATTAGAGTGGGTTTAACAACTCTAAATTATCTATCAAGTAATAAAGAAAATGATTAACCCATCTCTAAAATTCAACTGAATAAGTCTTAAAAATTCGCCTTTCACATTTTGAAAAGATCTAGCATTAAAACTTATAATATACTTCTAAAACGTTTATAGCTTTGCAATCAACTCAATAAAAACAAAACCCAAAGAATTAACTATGCATTTTAGCTATAAAAAACCGTAAAAACAGCAACAAAAACCCACGAAGCCGCAAGTATCAAAAAAAAATAAAACAAAACTTCTGTAAGTTAGAATTATTATGCTTCATTTACATTCATTTACAAAAAACATGGCCTTTTGCTTATAATTCATACAGAAAAAGCATGTTTGCAGAAAAAACTTTTATATATATACATGTGTACTCACTAAATTTAGTGAGTTTTTTTGATTTAAACCTTACGAATATCGTAAGAAGTAAAGGTAGATATATGAAGACATACAATCACGTTTTTAAAAATTTAAGTAAGCTAATGGAGCTTAAAGCTAAGTGGGAAAGTGGTAGATATAGCAAGGCAGAATTATCACGATACTATAAAGTGAGTGAGCCAACGATATTGAGAAATTTAGAAAAGCTTAAAGCACTAAACTGAAAATAGAATATGAGTAAATCAAATTGATTTATACCAACGATTAAAACATAAACTTGCCTGCATAAGGGGGCGGATTGAAAAATAGGTAAACATAATGAATACAATTACGAATAATAAAATTGCAAAATTGGGAGCACCATTTACTGTTATAGAAAAGCACTTACAAAAAAAGGTTAGCGCCGCCACAACGCAACCCTTTTCCAAAAAACCTCACAATAATATTTATGTAGAAAAAATTGATGCTTTACACAAAGCTAGTGGCAATTTCACCAAAGTAGTTCCTACCAGCACTGATAAAAAACAAGACTTATTAAAAAATATTAACGTTGGTTTTGCGCCAGTTAAAGACGGTTTTTTAACTAAAATTAAAGGTATTCAGCTTGTGCGTGTAATTACTGCAATTGCTGAGGGTAAGTTCAATGCACCCGTTGCCGAATATAAACAAGCTAAAAAAGAAAGTGAAACAAAAGTAAGTAAGGATTTTTACCTACCTAAGTTTACACCACACGGTTTTAAAATTGATGGTTTTCATAAAATTGAGTCTACAGACAAGGGTTTAAACACCTTCACCGCTAATGGTGTGTTTCATGCTGACTTAGACAATATTCCTGAGAATGAATTAAATCGTGTATGGGATGCGTTATTAACTACTAAGCCTTTTTTTGTGATGGTGTCGCCTTCTAAAGATGGTATTAAATGTTTTTGGTTAAATGACCTATACACTAACAAAGGCTCATACAATACGTTTGCAGCGTTCAAAGGTGATCGTAAAGCTCACATGAACATGAACCGTATAATGGTTAAAGACTTATTAAAAATGGCTGGTATTGTTGAATACTACGATCAAGCGCCTACTAACAATAATTCTTTATGTTACGTGTCTGACGATACACGCATTCATTTAAACAATGATTTTAACGTTTATTCTGTTAAACAAGCTTTAGCTTTTATCAATAACGTTAATAAGCAAGTAAAGAGCATTGACGAAAAAATTAAAAGCGTTCGTTCTAGTATGAGTGAGTTAGGCGCTAATGAACTTAAACTTACAGAACCTATGATTGATGCACGTGTTCAATCAACTAGTGAGAAGTTCAGCAATAATACAAAAAGCTTTGCTACTGGTGACGGTAACGGTGCTGCGTATTCAATGGCTTGCTCAATGATTGCTAAGGGTGTTGATGATTCACGTATTATACTTGAGTTAGATGTGTTTAAGGCACGTTTTAGTAAACGTCCTACATGGACGGCAGAAAGTAAATTAAACGCTGCTAAAAAGAACAGTGCAAGACCATCTATTGCTCTTGAATACAAGGGTGCAGATAAAGTTGCTTATGCTAAGTTAGTGGATGAATTAAGAACATTTAATTGTAAAAAGACTTTTGTTTATAATTGCCTAAAAGCAGTTAGTTTTGTTGATGAAAAAGTTAATGTTGAAAAAGAAAACAAGGGTGAACTAGTTTTCGATAAGAGTATTAAAAACCTTAAACTTACTTGTATGACTGGTTTGCCTGCTACTGGTAAAACTTTTAAAGCAACTAAAGACGCTGTTCGTGACATGATTGATGATAAAGCATGTTCACTTTACATTTTACCTGATCGTGCCTCTATGCGCAGAGGGGTTGAGGGTTCACGTTACGAAGAAGTTATTAAACATTTAACCGCTTTGGTTAATACTGGTGAATTATCTTTAAAGGAGTTTGAAGCATACAAAGATCGTGTAGTTACAATTTTTGCAAGCGATGCAGCAGACGAAGAACAAAAATATGGCACTGTAGCGTCACAATTCGATAACGTGTTTAGGTTCGATAAAGATTTTGTAAAAAATGGCGGTATCGTGTTTATGACTTTTGCAGGTTTTTTAACTGTTAATACAACTGACTTAGATTTAAGAAACGTTCATTTATTAAAAGATGATGTTGATGGACTATCAACACCTGTTAAATTAAATACGAATGGTGCTTTGTGGACTAGTCAACAAAAGAAAGATTTATTAAATTATTTTGAATATGAAAAACGTTCTAACAGCTATAAAATTAATGGTCTTAGCAAAGATGGTTTAGAATATTACGTAGAAAATGAAAAGAATGGTAATGCTGAAAAACTGTTCAAGCGTGTTGAGGAAGTTAAAACAATTCATGCTGACAATAAAGCAATTTTCTACACTTTTAAACCAGAAATAGACAAGGGCTACAACGTTTATAAATCAAGAATAATTGACGTTGATACATTCGTTAATTTTGGGCGTGGTGTTACCTTTATTGGTGACTCAGTTCAAGAGAATCCGATTGTTAGATTGTTAACTAAAGCTGGTGTGAACTATCAAGAAGAAAACTTGAAACTTAGGATCAAGAACTTTAATAAACGTGCGGGAACTGTTTACTATGTTACTGAACACAACATGAGTAAAACCAAAATGAACAACATTAAAGAACGTGGATTTATGATAACAAACGCTATCAAGAAAGAATTTGCTGGTGGTCGTAAAGCTTTATTGTGTGTTAACAATGATCAGTTACAAGATGGTGAACTAGCACGTGACCTTGAACACCATTTTGATTTAACAAGTGTTCCAGCTAATACAAAAGGTAGAAATGATTTAAAAGAAAACGATTTAATTTTAGGTCTGTTCCGTTGTGATCTACCTATTGACGTAAAATTAACTACAGATGAAATACAAGGTTTAGGCGCAGACGAACTTGAAAACTGGATTCAGATTAACTTACTTTTACAAGCGTTTTTTCGTGGTGTGTTACGTTACGAAATTGATGATCGTGTATGCGATATAGTTGTTCCTAATAAAGCTCACGCTGAAGCTATTGTTAATCAAATATTTTTAGAAACGGGTGTTAAATTAAATACTAAATGTTTAGATGAAAACGTTTCTAAATCTTTTGAAAATGGTAAACGTGGTGTTCGCCCTCTTTCTGGTGATAAAGCTATGGATGCAAAAACTAAAAATACTCGTAGAGCTATTAAAAAGAAAGTTGATGCAATAGACAATTCATTATCTATTGATGATTTATTGAAGTTTTATGATGGTGACTTTATTAATGCGTTTGTTAATGAAAGTAGCACAAAAAATAAAAATAAAATGGTTAATAATTTGGTTGATGCTTTTAAAGCGTCAATCAATGATGCAAAAACTTACACCGAAATACCAGAAGGGATTGATGGGGATTTAATTGGTGTAAGTTTTGATGAGGATAGTATTGCTAGTGACTCACATGAATTAACGTTATTAACGGGTATTAATGACAGTAATAATGAGTCAATTGATAACAACAAGATTTATGATGAACTATTTAACCAAGATGCAGCTAATGATCCTGTAATTGAGCAACCAATAGAATTTAAAAAAATTGATAATTCACAATTAATCAACTTTGGGTAAAATATTAACTTCGGTCAAGTTCCTGAACTAATACAGCTTAAATTTAATAGTGTGATATGAGTTGTATCACACTATTAAAAATCTTTAGCGCTTATTTATTTTTAGAACATTTATCCCTAATTTCAGAGATCGCTTTTGATGAACCACTAAGAGAATATTTGAAATATGTAGCTTGCTCACCATGCCATTGAAGTTCAACAAGCGCTGTACTAGAAGCTTCTATTTTTGAAGTTACTACAGAGTCATCTTCAAAATGTAAAAACTTTGCGCCCCAATCTTGGGTAAGTGAAATGTCCTCAACATTATCGTTCCACTTAATACGTGTTTTAATTAAGTTGTAACCACTTTTTGTAGTATCTTTTGATAAATTTGGGGCTTCATTAAAACCTAAATACACCCATTCTTTACCAGCACTGCAACCCACGCCCATATAGCTATAAACATCGTGGTATGGAAATCCCATTTTTTTCGATGGATAAGATCTAGGCGAATGGGCGAAAGCAGTAAATTCTCCTGTCATCTCATCTTTTGAAACTGACGTAACCCAAACTGGCTTGGGTGGCGCTGCTTTTTTTACTTTTTCAGATTTTATAGTTTCATTTTTTTCTGAACTACTTACTTTTGCAGGTGATTTAGTTGCGCTATCTGTTGATTGACTTGATGTATAAATACCTAGAATTATTAGGATTAGAACAAGCCATGTGAGTAATGATGTTTTCTTAGGGGCTTTTGCACCACACTTGGGGCAAGATTTAGCTTTATTGCTAACCTCTTCACCACACTCTTTACATTTAACTAATGCCATTTAATTTTCCTTAATTATTTTAAAGTTAGACTGATTTAGACCTGGAAAAGCTTAATTATGGAGGAGCTAAAGTGACTAATAATATTCAGGCAAGTTTGATTAGTTTTAAGCGATCCATGCATAACTATTTTTGTACAATGCTATATTCTTACCAATTAATAATTTTTAATCAAGCATACACTATGAAATACATTATTTTCATTTTAACTCTTCTATTCGTACCATTGTCTGTAGCAAAAACTTATGGGGATTTGAACGTATTTGAAATTGTAAGTATTTACGATGGAGATACATTTCGAGTTAATCTTGATGGTGATATGCCCCGAATTATTGGTGAGAATATAAGTGTTAGAGTAGCTAATATCGACACGCCTGAGTTAAGGGCAAAATGTGAAAATGAAAAAATATTAGCTAAAAAAGCAAAGCAATTCACAGTTCAAAAATTAAGAGAAGCTAAAGTTATAGTTCTGAAAACTGTTCAACGAGGGAAATATTTTAGAATAGTTGCTGATGTATACTTAGATGGTGTATCACTTTCAAATCAATTACTTGATAATAAGCTAGCTGTTACATATTCTGGCGGCAAGAAAAAACATGACTGGTGTAATATCAAGTCTTGAAAAGACTAACCTAAAAGGGAATTTAATTGAGTATTCATGAAACTTATTCTAAACGACAAGCTAGATTGAACGGCGATCAAGTTGATGTTTACAAGTATAACTGCCTACCTGATAAATTGAAAAATCAAATTATTCATATTTGGAATGATGTAATTGGCGATTATTCAGACATTTATGACGAAAAAGTAT
Source organism: Pseudoalteromonas sp. ND6B (assembly GCF_000764215.1). Taxonomy (NCBI): domain Bacteria; kingdom Pseudomonadati; phylum Pseudomonadota; class Gammaproteobacteria; order Alteromonadales; family Pseudoalteromonadaceae; genus Pseudoalteromonas; species Pseudoalteromonas sp. ND6B. The sequence continues at coordinate 2,681 of NZ_JQFL01000017.1, read as the reverse complement.
CTGCTTATTATGGACATATTCACAAAATACTATGTAGAGAAATGGGGGTATTTGAGTTGCCCCATAATGATTACAACTCTAAGGGTAAACCAAGTTTAGAAATTATAAGGTTTTTTTCAGGTAGTAGTAAGTTAGATGAAAACCTTGATGTAATTGAATTACTTTTTAAGGTAATAAACGTACCTACCTTTTTCAGTAAAAATGATGCTGAAAAAGCTATAAATGAGTTAAACATTCGATTCAAAGAAAATGCGGTAGGTTATCAATTCTTAAACAATGAAATCATACGTATAGATTCTGAGATCATACACTCAGAAGCTGTTGTACCAGCTTTAAGATTACTACATCAAAAAAAGTATGTAGGTGCAGAAACCGAGTTTTTAAAGGCTCATGAAGCATATAGAAAGTAAGCGTCTAGCGAACCACACCTAGCATCGATGTTCTGATTATCTAAAAATACCTGCTCAATGATAAATTCGGAGCAGGTGATGAAAACTTACAGAACAAGCGCACAGTGGCAGCAGCTTTTGCTGAAACGCAGTACGTTTAGTGGTACTAATATTGAATTCTGCCAACACCATAATGTCGCTATTACGACTTATTATAAACAACGTGCTTTACTGGCAAAAGACCAGCCTAATTCCACCTTGCCAGTGCACACGCAGTGCCTTACATCATCACGTTTTGTCCAGGTAAAACAAACTACTGAAGTCTGCGCGCAAACTCGTCAAAATACGCTGCAGTTTGATACGCTAACCGGCCAACTCACGTTTCCTATCGATTTAGCGACGGCCGATATCGTTGCCATTATTAAAGGGCTAACGGTATGAGGATGTTCGTTGATGTACCCACCGTCTATTTATGTGCCGATGCCGTTGATTTTCGAAAATCAATTAATGGTCTGGGGGCGTTGGTGGAAGCAGAGCTTGAACTACCCGTGCTCAGTGGTGCGCTATTTGTGTTTTGTAATAAAGGCCGTGACAAACTCAAACTGCTTTACTGGGATAACACCGGTTTTGCACTGTGGTATAAGCGATTAGATAAGCATAAGTTCAAATGGCCCAAACTCATGTCACCCACCATGACCTTAAGCGAGCAGCAATTACACTGGTTATTATCGGGTTATGATGTGATTGGACACAGTAAAATTGATGTCGCAGGTAAGCAAATGCTTTAATATTTGCGATCGATTGATGATCATCAAAGTGAGTTCAGTTAGCACTGCAAAGCCTTTGATGATGCCTTAAAATAGGCGTCATGAAAAATGAACTCGCCCTTAAACAGCGCATTGCTGAACTTGAAAAACTGTTAGCGCAGAAGGATGCCCAGATTGCGGCATTGGAAGAGCGCTGGAACTTGGCCCAACAAAAACAATTCGGCAAAAGTGCTGAAGGCTTTGCCGGGCAAGGCGAGTTATTCAATGAAGTGGAAGAAATTGTTGAGGAAGTTGAGGCAGAGCAACAATCCATTAGCTATACCCGTAAAAAGCCGGTGCGTAAGCCACTGCCAAAAGACTTACCTCGTGAGCAGGTTATTCACGACATCATCGACAAAACCTGTGATTGCTGTGGCGGTGAGCTACATAAAATGGGTGAAGATAAGTCAGAAAAGCTTGAGTTCATACCCGCTAAAATCAAAGTGATTGAGCATATTAGGCCTAAATACGCCTGCCGTCACTGTGATAAATCCTCAACTCAGACACAGATTAAACAAGCCTCAATGCCTGCCATGCCCATCAACAAAGGCATTGCAACCAGCAGTTTGCTCAGTCAGCTTATCACCAGTAAATACCAATACGGGTTACCGCTGTATCGCCAGGAAGCGATGTTTAAGCAATACGGTATTGAACTCAGTCGACAGACCATGAGCAGCTGGATAGACAAATCAGCCTCACTCTTCGCGCCATTAGTTGAACGGCTTAAAGCCGAGCTGTTAAGGCAACCCACGCTGTTTGCCGATGAAACGCCATTAAAGGTGGTGAAATCGGACAAAGTAAACAGTTACATGTGGGTGTATTGCTCGGGTCGAGATTCACCAGACCCGAATAATCCCATCCCTAATATCGTACTTTACGACTTCCACAATAGTCGCGCGGCCGCCTGCGTGGTCAATTATCTTGATGGATATCAAGGGTACTTGCACGTGGATGGCTATCAAGCCTATGCCAGAACAGAGGCAACCTTAATTGGCTGCTGGGCGCATGCTCGTCGTAAATTTATCGACGCGAAAAAGCTACAAGGTAAAAACAAAACCGGCAAAGCGGATGTGGTATTGAGCCTTATCCAAAAACTGTACGGCGTTGAGTCACGCATCAAAGATAAAAGTGTGGATGACAAATATACGGCAAGACAAGAGGTTAGCCTGCCTATTCTTAGCAAGCTAAAAATATGGCTTGAGCAGGATCAGCCAAATTTAGTGGGGAACAGCAAACTGATAGAGGCAGCTAATTACCTGGCAAATCAATGGCACAAGCTCATACGCTATGTTGATGAAGGCCGACTTAGCATCGATAATAATAGAGCAGAACGCGCGGTAAAACCGTTTGTGATAGGCCGAAAGAATTGGTTATTTAGCCAAACGGCTAACGGTGCCCATGCTAGTGCCACCCTTTACAGCATTGTGGAAACCGCCAAGATAAATGGTCTAATCCCATTTAATTACATCTGTGCTTGCCTTGATGA
>NZ_JQFL01000016.1:0-1848 GCF_000764215.1 Pseudoalteromonas sp. ND6B | reverse complement strand
TGGATACCATTCAGTTTGTTGAGAATTGGAAGCTAGGGCTTAATCTACGGCTCAGTATCAAGTACTGGGCGGGGCTACAAGCTCACTAACTTCCGATGTAATAAATGATAGCTAATCATCTATTACAGAGAGATACAAGGCGGGGCTTTATGCCGCGCATTTTTTAAGGTGCGAGGTGCGAGCGTCGGGTTATGAGCTTCGGGCGGCGGGCGGAGTTTTTCAAGTTAGTTGTCGCCTCAAGTTAAATTTTATGCCGCCCGCATTTCTTCTTTTTTCTCAGGATTCAAATTTATTTCGTTTATCATTGACCAATCTCGTGACTTTCCTGACCAACGACTTGGGTTATTCAATTTAGCAGCATCGTTTACCTGCTGACGCTTGGCTAATATCTCTTTATCTAAACCTGAATGACGTTGATTTGGCGTCACAAATTTTATACCACTGTGTAGGTGCTCATTATTGTACCAATCAACGAATCCGCTTACCCATTCTCTTGCTGCGCTTATATCTTCAAATGCCTTTTCTGGGTATTCTGGGCGATACTTTAACGTTTTAAATAACGACTCAGAGTACGGGTTGTCATTACTTACTGACGGTCGGCTAAATGATGGCACAATGCCTAGCTCCTGTAATGTTGCCAACAATGTCGCGCCTTTCATTGGGCTGCCATTATCTGAGTGCAACGTGACTTGCTCTCGCTTTATTTGCTCTCGACTGCAAATATCCTTCATTAAATCTGCGGCTAATTCACTTAACTGTGTGTCGTGAACCTGCCAACCGACAACCTTTCGACTAAAAATGTCCATCACTAAATATAAGTATAAAAACTGCCCTTTTACGCTCGTTGGTAAATAGGTGATATCCCAGGTATACACTTCATTTGCACGCACTGCCTTCAATGCTCTTGGCTTTTTCATCGGCTTTGCCGGCTTTACTTTTTCTCTATGCGTTAATAAGTTATGTGCCTTCATGACACGATAAAATGAACTTTCAGACGCTATCCATATGCCGTTATCAAGCAGCTTAGGGACTATTTTACTGGCCGGTAAATGCCCATACTCAGTTGAGTTAACCGTATTAATAATACGCTGCCGCTCTAACTCTGTGAGACGATTTGGCGGCCGTTTTATCGTACTTGTTCGCTTGTCAGTCATATTGTCAGCTTCAATCCAACGTTGAACGGTTCTTGCCGTCAGCCCAAGTAACTCACATGCTTTTTCTTTCCTTGCCCCTGAATCCTGCGCGTTTGTAATAAGCTTTATTAATTCATGTCGCTCAGCCAGTGTTGTTAATCGTCCTCGTTGAAACCCCAGAGTGCATCCGCTTTTTTTTTGAGAACAAGCAGAGCGGCTGTTTCAGCTAAGGCCTTATCTTTACGATTCAGTTCTTTTTGCAGCTGTTTTATCTCTTGCTTAAGCTGTTTACTGTCTGATTTAACTAGTTTCGTTGTAGGTCCTTGGGCAAAATCTTGCTTCCACTGCTTAATATGATGCGGGTAAAGCCCTTTATTACGACAGTATTCATTAATGGCTGTTTCATCTAAATGACCACAGTCAATAATCGCGCTGAGTCTTTCTTCTAAACTCCAGTCTTGTGGTCGTTTTTCTGCTGTCATTTGGCTACCCGTCTGGTGTGTTTCAAGTTGATGTTTTTTTGCGAGTGCTATCCAACGCTGTAACGTTGAATAACCGACACCTAAATCATCTGCAATATCTTCTAAGCGAACATCATCACATTGAGATAATGCTTTTTCAACCGCTTGAACTTTAAATTCTTGTGTAAATCGACGTCTCATTATATCTGCCTCTATTAAAAGTTAGAGGCGACAACTATCCTGACACAGGGGGC
>NZ_JQFL01000015.1:0-61705 GCF_000764215.1 Pseudoalteromonas sp. ND6B | reverse complement strand
CCTCACCAACTAGCTAATCCCACTTGGGCCAATCTAAAGGCGAGAGCCGAAGCCCCCTTTGGTCCGTAGACATTATGCGGTATTAGCAGTCGTTTCCAACTGTTGCCCCCCACCTCAAGGCATGTTCCCAAGCATTACTCACCCGTCCGCCGCTCGTCATCTTCTAGCAAGCTAGAAATGTTACCGCTCGACTTGCATGTGTTAGGCCTGCCGCCAGCGTTCAATCTGAGCCATGATCAAACTCTTCAATTAAAAAGTTTTATGTCTTTCGACAGCTCAATGAATTCTGAATTTATTTAATATCTTTCGATATTGAATTGACTGTGCTGAATAATTACCGAAGTAACTATTCTGTTGGTCACTCAGTTTCAATTGAGACTCTAAATTTGTTTGCCTCGTTACTTGCTCAATAAAGAACGAAGTAGCTTGGCTGTTAGAACTCAATCTGTACGAGTGCCCACACAGATGATTGCTTTATATTGTTAAAGAACGTTGCGACATTGTCGCTAGGGATGCGTATAATACATCCTTTATTTTTCGAGTCAACACTTAATTTTAAACTTTCTTACGATGATTTAAACTTAAGTTTTACTTAACTCTCTGAGTAGCTCATGCCTCGCTATGCGTTGCGCTCTGCCGTCTCAGTGGGGTCGCATTATAGGGAGAACAGATTTTTACGCAAGTACTTTTTTAAAGAAAAACTAAAAAAACACACTGTTCGGTCAGTATCTGAGCTAAAACAGATGAAACAGCTAGTTTTATAATCAAATCAGGCTTTGCTGGTACTTAAATAAGCGCTACTGTTACACTGATACTATTCATATTGTTTAATTTAAAGGTGCATATATGGCAATACGTTCTTATAAAGGAATAACTCCTGCGTTTAATGATTCTGTTTATATAGACGAGTCGTCTGTATTAGTCGGTGATATCACCCTAGGTGATGATAGTAGTGTATGGCCACTAGTTGCTGCCCGTGGTGATGTTAATCATATTCGTATCGGTAAGCGTACTAATATACAAGATGGCAGTGTTTTACATTTATCAAGAGCGACTAAAAGCAATCCTGAGGGTTACCCACTTATTATTGGTGATGATGTTACCGTGGGTCATAAGGTAATGCTGCATGGCTGCGTTCTAGGTAACCGCATACTCGTGGGCATGGGCGCTATTATTATGGATAACGTAATTGTAGAAGACGAGGTGATTATTGGTGGTGGTGCTTTAGTACCTCCTAATAAGCGTTTAGAGTCTGGCTATTTGTATGTAGGTAGCCCAGCGAAACAAGCCCGCCCTTTAACAGATCAAGAGCTGAGCTTTTTAAAAGTGTCTGCCGATAATTACGTGCAGCTTAAAGATGAATACTTAGCTGAAGACGCGAAATAACCACAACTTTTTGCTTAATTAAGTAAACTCACTTCTATTTGCCCTGCCGAGTTATAGCTTTCGTCTTCGATTAGCTGCTCGGCACGCTCTTCATAATCAAATCGATATTGTTCAAAATAACGCGTTGCATGACTCTCATCGGCTAAATTTAAACTACTTACAGCAATCACACACTCAACTAGCATTCCGCTTACTTGTGCAAAAAAAACTAATTGATGAGTTGGCTCTCTAAATTCGAGTCGGTCTATAAACTGTATTGCTTGATTCATTTAAGTACTCCCTGCTTTAATGCAATGACAACTGGAACAATGTCCGGCATTTTATTTCGCCATACATAATAAGCTTGTGCAGCTTGCCCTACTAACATGCCACTGCCATCTAATAGCTTAGCCGCTTTATTGTGTTCGCTCACCCAATTCATAAATAGCGTATTTTGCGTCGCATAAAACATATCGTAAGCCATTTCACATGCGCTTAAATACTTAGAGCTTAGTGCAGGTAATTCGTTATTCATACTGCTCGAGGTTGAATTTATAACCAAGTGATAATCAACTTGAGGAAGGTCGTCAAAACCATACCCCGAAACATTGCCGTGCTCGGTAAAGAGTTTTGCCAAAGTTTGGGCTTTATGTGCAGTGCGATTAACGATAATAATTTCTTTAGGCTGTTGCTCAAGTAAAGGTAAAATAACACCACGGGCAGCGCCACCTGCACCAATTATCAATAGGCGTTTACCTGTTATTGTTATTTTATTCGCTAGTAAATCGTTCACAAAGCCTATGCCGTCGGTGTTATCACCGAGTAAGGTACCATCATCGCGCTTTTTAAGGGTGTTTACTGCGCCTGCAAGTTTAGCCACTGAGGTTAGTTCATCGGCTAAAGCAAAGGCCTGCTCTTTAAAAGGAACAGTGACATTTGCGCCTTTGCCCCCTTGTTCAAAAAAAGTAGCGACTGTTTTTTCAAATCCATCGATAGGTGCTAATATTGCGCTATAGTCGATTTGCTCTCCCAATGACTTAGCAAACTGCTGATGTATGCTGGGAGATTTTGAATGTTTGATTGGATTTCCAAAAACCGCATATTTGTCCATTTTAAACAACCTCTTTGCAGTTTTAGTACTGCCTATTAACGATGATAAAACTATGATTAAAAGACTCTTTTCAAGATCAAAGCCGTCTACAACCACTCAAGCGCCTACGCCAGAGAAAACCCCGTATGAAATCATCGGCGGAGAAGCGCCCACGCGTGCAATTGCCAATAGATTTTACGACATAATGGCCAGCGATGAATACGCTAAACCGTTATATGATATGCATCCTCAACCATTAGATAGAATTCGCCAAGTATTTTTTGAGTTTTTATCGGGTTGGCTTGGTGGCCCAGACTTATTTGTAGAAAAACATGGCCATCCAATGCTGCGCAAACGCCATATGCCATTTCCTATTGATCAAGATTTACGTGATCAGTGGATGTATTGCATGAATAAAACCTTAGACATAGAAATTGATAACCCCGTTTTACGCGAAGGTTTACGCCAATCACTGGCACAGCTTGCCAGTCATATGATTAATCAGCATTAATTTACCCCGCTTTTTAATTGGGGATTATTTGCGCTAAGTCAAAACCCGCTTTTCTAAAATAGAGATAATACCCTATTAAATAGTTAGAAAAGCGTGGCGCGTGTGAAATCAATCCAACATAAAATTTATGCTTTGTTAGCGTTAACCGGCATTATTGTACTCATAGCCAGTATTTTTAGTAGTGCGAGTCAACAGCGCACGCTCGCACAAGATACGGTGGCAGAAAATATTAAGCTACTTGCCGATAACTATTTTGATTCAATAAACACCATGATGCTAACGGGCACTATGGCTAATCGAGAATTATTGAGCCAAAAGCTTCGCAAACACCCTAATATTGAAGACGCTCATATTATTCGCTCCGATATAGTTAATAAACTGTATGGGGCCGGAAATAAAAACCAAACAGCAACTAATAACAACGAACGCGAAGCACTGCAGGGTAAAGAAAGCTTATTTATAGAGCAAAACACTGATAGCCGCAGTATGACCTACCTACGCCCGATGTATGCGAGCTCTGATTATAAAGGTACAAACTGCTTAGGCTGCCATCAAGCGCAAGAAGGCGATGTACTAGGTGTGGTAAAAATTAGCTATTCCTTAGCTGATATTGATAGTGAGGTAACTTACAACACCTTAATAACCACCAGCCTACTGTCTACTATTTTTATTATTGCCTTTGTGCTGCTAGGTATAATGTTTAGAAAAATATTTATAGTGCGCCTTAAAAAGCTCGGCCATGCAATGCACCTAGCCACTACTAATAAAGATTTAACCTTACGCATTGAAGATAACGCCGAAGATGAACTCGGCTGGCTTGCCACTAGTTTTAACCAAATGATTGCTACGTTTAAAGATAACATTGCTCAGGTATCTCACTCTTCAAAAGTGCTTATTCATTCAGCAGAGAAAATTTATACTTCTGCCGATACTACTGAGCGCGCTATTTTAGAACAAAAGAAAAGTACCGACTCGGTAGCCGCAGCAATTAATGAGCTAGAAAGCTCATCTAATGAAGTCAGAAACACCACACATTTTGCTCAAGAAAAATCTGAGAACAGTAATGAGCTAGCACAGCAAAGCATGCAGGTTGCAGAGCAAACCGAACTCAGTATAAATCAACTAGCTGAAGATGTACGCCAAGCGGCAGATCAAGTGAGACAACTGCAAGAGCAAACGCTTGAAGTGGGTAAAGTGCTTGAGGTGATCAGCAGTATCGCCGAGCAAACAAATTTATTAGCACTTAATGCAGCCATTGAAGCTGCCCGTGCAGGTGAAGCAGGAAGAGGATTTGCCGTTGTTGCTGATGAAGTACGAACTTTAGCAACCCGAACTCATGCCTCTACCGATGAAATACGCCGTACTATAGATAAGTTGCAATCAGAAGCAGCGCAAACAGTTAAAACCATGGGTGAGTCCTGTGCGGAGGCAGACGAAAGAGCGCAACAAGTACAACAAGTTGCACAGGCTTTAAAAGATATTTCTAGCCAAATGAATGAAATAAATGAGCTAAATATACAAATAGCCGATGCAACAGAGCAGCAAAATCTAGCCGCGGAAGAAATAAACAGAAGCGTTGTTGGTATCAGTGATAATGCAGAGCAATCGTTAGTAGATGCGGATGAAAATCAAAAAGTCAGTGAAGAGTTACTCAATTTAGCTCGCTCGTTAGATGAGCAGGTACGAAGCTTTAAACTAAAACAATAATTTTAAAAGCCAGTCAATAAGTAGTTTATTGACTGGCATATCATTCTTAGCCCAGAGCTAACCAATCACGTGGCTTTAAGAAATCTTTATATAGTAATGCCTCTGCACTGTCTTCGGCTGGGGTATAGTTATATTCCCAACGTGCTAAAGGTGGCATCGACATTAAAATAGATTCAGTTCGGCCACCGCTTTGTAAGCCAAATAATGTGCCGCGGTCCCAGACTAAATTAAACTCAACATAACGACCACGGCGATATAATTGAAAGTCGCGCTGTTGTTCGGTGTACTTATCGTTTTTGCGACGCTCAATAATAGGAACGTAAGCATCTAAAAAGCCATTACCCACCGATTGCATAAATGCAAAACTTTGCTCAAAACCTAACTCATTCAAATCGTCAAAAAATAAGCCGCCTACGCCGCGAGTTTCATCACGATGTTTTAAATAAAAGTATTCGTCACACCATTTTTTATATTTTGGATAAACATCATCACCAAATGGCTGACACACATCGTGCGCAACTTGGTGCCAATGCACTACATCTTCAAGTACAGGGTAAAACGGGGTTAAATCAAAACCACCACCAAACCACCAAATCGGTTCTTCACCTTCTTTTTCGGCAATAAAAAAGCGTACATTGGCATGGCTTGTTGGTATATGCGGGTTTTTAGGATGAATCACTAACGATACACCACACGCATGAAAGCTGCGCCCAGCAAGCTCAGGTCTATGTGCAGTGGCAGAGCCCGGCATAGAGGCACCAAATACATGAGAGTAATTAACCCCCCCTTGCTCAATCACATTACCATTGGTGATAACGCGAGTACGACCACCGCCGCCCTCTTCTCGCTGCCAGCTGTCTTCAACAAACTGTACTTTCCCGTCTGCTGCTTCTAAGCCTTGGCAAATGGTATCTTGCAAAGCCATAAAGTACGCTTTTACTTGTTTTAATAATTCGCTTTGCATCGTTAACCTCTGAATACATTGCCAGTCATGGCATCTTTAATGGTACTTGGTTGCGTATTACCACCTAATGGTTCATCAACATAAAAACTAACCTGCTCGCCAAACTGCTGCTGAGCTTCAACAATACTTGTTACCGTTTCTTGGCCGGTTAAATTAGCACTTGTTGATACCAGTGGTTTACCAAACTGTTGGCATAAACGTTTAACTGTAGGGTGGTTAGTTACTCTTACTGCAATAGTATCAAACTGCCCTGTTAACCACTTTGGGGTAGACTTAGCTGCAGGCATCACCCAAGTGAGTGCGCCTGGCCAACTTGAAAAAATATCGGCACGTTTATCCATAGGCAGCTTAGCGTCATCGACGTATTTTAATAATTGCCCGTAATTGTCAGCAATTAAAATAAGCCCTTTTTCAACGGGGCGTTGTTTAATACTCAATAAACGTTCCACCGCCTGTTGATTGTCAGGGTCGCAACCAAGGCCATAAACAGCTTCGGTTGGGTATAAAATAACATCGCCTTGTTCTAAGCTAGTTATTGCAGCAGATAAAGAAGAAAGGTCAGACAAAATTGTCTCCAGAGATATTTACGTTATTCAGTGGCAGCAAACTTATGCATACAGCTTTTTTGTGGGCATTGTAACACAACACCACTCGCGGTTTTTTTCTCAGTAACAACTGGCCAATCACATACAGGACACGCTTGAGCTACAGGTTTATGATTAAGCGTATATTTACAGCTTGGGTAACAGTCGCAAGAATAAAACACTTTCCCAAATTTATTGCTGCGTGAAACCAAGTGGCCTTTTTTACATTTAGGGCAACTAATCACAGGCTCTTCACTTGGCGTATTGTCATGCTCACTGGCAATATAATGACATTCAGGGTAACCGGTACAGCCAATAAACATACCGTAGCGGCCATTTTTCACCACCAGCGGCTTGCTACACTCTGGACACTCGCTGTCCTCAAGTATTTTGATTTCATTGCTATCATGATGTGCAAGCGGGCGAATAAAATCGCACTTAGGGTAACTAGCGCAGCCTAAAAAAGGCCCAGATTTACTATTACGAATGACGAGTTCTGAACCACATTGCGGGCATATCTCATATTCTTTTTCTAAGGCGTGTTTATTAGCCGAGAAAAGTGAATGATCGATTTTACTCATGTAAATCCTAGTGGTTGGTGAATTTTCGCCTAATATACCCAAAACCCTTAAAGATACAAGCTATGGCAGTCGGTTTGTTAACGCTGAAAATAATAAAACACGCAATAATGATTATTCACATCATTAGTCGTGAACCTGTTAATGTAACACTTCACTGGGCTCATCAAAAATAAGATCTTCCATTTGCTCATACGCTTGCTGAGAATCAGGGGCGTTAAATAACACCATAAGAATTAACCATTTTAAATCTTCCAAAGTAATAGCTGAATTATCAAGCGCCGCTAAACGGTCCATCACCATTTCACGAGTGGTGCTATTAATAACGCCCGTTTGTTCAACAAACATTAAAAAGCCGCGACACTCGGTGTCGAGAACTTGGCACTCACTGTCGGTAAAAATACGCACTGCATGTTGTGGAGTGGCTAATAAATAAGGCGATTCATTGCTGTATTGTAATGCGGCAAGTTGATCTAACCAGTCAATGGCTTTGTTAATTTCGGGTTTGTTAAACCCAGCGCGGAGTAACTCATCGGTAAGTGTGCTTTGCTCAACAAATACATCACTTTCGCTGTGAACATAGTTTTCAAATAAATACATGAGAATATCAAACATATTATCCTCCAGCGCTTAATTTAATATAGCCGTCTAATACACGTTCAATTTGATCGTCTAACTCTAAATCAAGCAATCGCGCTTGTACTTTATCAATTGGCCACTGTACTCGACGCATAATATCGTCCACACTGGTCACCTCAAAACCAATACTGTTAAGCACCTCGCAATCTGAGGTTACAGCATCAGTTAACTCTTTATAGTTTAGACCAGAAGGGTATGAAAAGTTCATCTCATCAAGAATATCGGCGACGTTTTCTACCAGCTTAGCACCTTGCTTAATTAAAAAATGACTTGCTTGTGCCAGCGGGTTTTTAATTGAGCCTGGCACCGCAAAAACGTCTTTATTTTGTTCAAGCGCATAACGTACGGTGATCAGTGAGCCACTTTTAATTTCGGCTTCAACAATTAAAACGCCTAAAGAGAGTCCTGAAATAATACGATTACGCCGTGGAAAGTTATGCGCGTTGGCCGCGGTGCCCGGTAAAAACTCACTTACCAATAAACCCTGTGTTAATACTTGCTCTGTAAGTAACTTATGGCGTTTAGGGTAATAAACATCAACACCAGTCCCTAGTACGGCAATGGTTTTACCATTTCCTGCCAGCGCTCCTTTATGGGCAGCACCATCAATGCCACGCGCCATACCAGAGGTTACTGTTATGCCAGCAAGCGTTAGCTGATGTGCAAATTCTGCAGCAATTTCAAGTCCTGTGGTGGTTGCATTTCGACTGCCAACAATCGCAATTTGTGGAGAAGACAGTAAGCTGATATCGCCTTTACAAAAAAGTAATAATGGCGCACTGGCTATTTGTTTTAGGTGTTCTGGGTAGGTGGTATCAAAAATACTAATAACAATAATATGTTGCTGGCTAATAAGCTGTTCATAATGCGCAACTTGCTGCCAATTTGTATTACGTAAATTGCTTGCTTGGCTCGCTGTTAAGCCCAACATAACCAGCTGGGAATGCGATAAGGAAAACAGCGACTCTAAACTGTGCTGCTTAGAGAGGGCTAATAGCGTTTTTATTCCAAGCCCTTTGCATAAGTAAAAGGCAAGCCAATGGCTTAGCTTGCCAAACGATTGCTCCATGTTCCCTCCTAGAACACCGACTCGCTACTTAATGAATTACTGCCAAATCTCCAATGCGAATTGGGTGCTGATTTTTAGTGATCAGCGCATAACTAACTTTGTCATACACTTTAAAAATAATCATTTCACCAACTTTCTCTGCTGGCATTTTCCAAGTAACGCTATCTTCATCGGTTTCTGAGCCAAATAATTCGCTAGTAGCCGATACCAATTTTTCTAAACGACTTGAATCTTCGGTATAACGCGGGCCTCTGGCACTATCAATCACCTTAGGTGACTGACGTTCAATATCCAGTACATGACCTACTTTAACTTGTTGCTCTGAACCTAAGTTTAGCACCACTACATCCATCGTGCTAAATTCTCTCACCTCGCGCGGAGAGGCAATCACTTGACCCTGCATTGGCTGTTCAGGACGATGCATCTCAAAATATACTGGCAGCATCTGCCCTTCCATTGCAGGTAATAAAAAGTCACCCTGTTTGATCTCACGTTTTACTGATTCAACTCTTACTGAGGCAGGTTCGCCATTGGCCGCATCACCTGTTCTAAATGCACGAGCCATACCCACATAAGATGCTCTACTCGCTAACTCTTCACCGGTATTAGGGTCAGTATAAGGCGCACCTTTATGATAAATAGCATATGCCTGATGACGTTTTAAGTTACCTTTTACATATAAAATATGGTCAATAGTTTGGGTTTTGGTATTTTCGTTGGCGCCCAAAATATAGGGCTTTTCTTTTATGGTATCGCTGTTAATAGCTTGCTCAAACGACAAATACGGTTTAATCAACGCAAGAGGTAAAGTTGTTATCGCATCTTTCCCTTTTGGCGTAATACGTCCCATAGGTGATAGCTTTCGATACGCTTTATTAATCACTAAACGCGGATTACCGTCTGTATCGTAAATTAATGCTAACGCATCTCCCGGATAAATAAGGTGAGGGTTGTCTATTTGTGGATTCATTTGCCATAGTTCAGGCCATAACCAAGGTTCGTTTAGATATATAGCTGAGATATCCCAAAGCGTGTCACCTTTTTTCACAACATACTGTTTAGGTGCATCTTTTTTTATAGTTAGTACATCTGCCAGCACAGGAAAAGTTGCACCTAATGCAAGTATAATTGCAATTAATGGAGATTTCATTGAGCTTCCTCATAGTGTTTTTTCATTATTATTAACCAAAACCTGTTAAAGGGGAACGTGAATGGCTAAAATAAGAACATACAATACCCTAAATTTAAGCATAAGTGTAAAAGGTAACTATGGCTAGGTTAGAAATTTTAAGATTTCCAGATGAACGTTTACGTACAATCGCAAAAGAAGTAACTGTTGTTGACGATCAAGTGCGTGAAATTGTCAAAGATATGCTAGAAACTATGTACGATGAAAATGGTATTGGGCTTGCTGCTACACAGGTTGATATTCACCAGCGTATTGTGGTGATCGACGTATCAGAAGAGCGCAATGAACCACTCGTGCTTATCAATCCGCAAATTATCAAAAAAGATGGCTCAACCGTGAGCGAAGAAGGCTGTTTATCAGTTCCTCATTCGTATGCAAAAGTTGACCGTGCAGAAACCGTTACCGTAGCTGCACTCAACGAAGAAGGTAAAGAATTTATTCTTGATGCTGACGAATTATTAGCGATTTGTATTCAGCATGAACTTGATCACCTTCAAGGTAAATTATTTATTGATTATTTATCTCCATTAAAGCGCCAACGCATTCGTAAAAAGCTTGAAAAAGAAGCGAAGTTTGCAGCGCAGTAATAAGCACCTTAGTAAATAATTAGGAAACTCAGTGACACAACCATTACGCATTATATTTGCCGGTACGCCGGACTTTGCTGCACGCCATCTGCAAGCACTCATAAATAGTGAACACCAAATAGTGGGCGTTTACAGTCAACCAGATCGTCCAGCGGGTCGCGGAAAAAAACTAAAAGCTAGTGAAGTAAAAGCGCTTGCATTAGAACATGACCTACCCGTTTTTCAACCGCAATCACTCAAAACAGACGACGCACTTGAAGAGCTAAGCAGCCTCAATGCCGATATCATGATTGTCGTTGCCTACGGTTTAATTTTACCTAAAGCCATTTTAGATGCCCCACGTTTAGGGTGTTTAAATGTACATGGTTCTATTTTACCGCGCTGGCGTGGCGCCGCACCTATTCAACGCGCTATTTGGGCAGGCGATCAGCAAACCGGTGTAACCATAATGCAAATGGATGAAGGGCTAGATACCGGCGATATGCTGCATATTAGCCGCTGCCCTATTGATAGTACTGAAACCAGTGCAAGCTTATACACTAAGCTTGCTGAACTGGGACCTGGTGCATTAATCGACACCATAAATCGTTTAGCTAACGGGGACATAACGCCTGAGCCACAGAACGACGCCGATGCCAATTACGCTAAAAAGCTCTCAAAAGACGAAGCCAACATTGATTGGTCTATGGATGCCGAGCAAATCGAGCGTAACATTCGTGCCTTTAACCCATGGCCAGTATGCTTTACCCAAATGCGTGGTAATACGGTAAAAATATACCAAGCAAATGTAGTTGAACAATCAGGCGCAGCTGGCACTGTATTAGCAAGTGATAAAAACGGTATCGTTGTGGCTTGTGGTAAACACGCTTTATCTATTGGCGAATTACAACCACAAGGCAAAAAGCCAATGGCAATTAATGATTTTTTAAACGGTCGTAGCGACTGGGTCACACCCGGCACCGTATTAGGCGAAAATAATGAGTAATGTAAGCAATGTCAGAGCGCTAGCCGCTGAAACTTTATATAACGTGGTTGATAAAGGCGCATCGCTTAATCAAGAACTCCCTTTCGCTAGCCAAGGCCTATCTCCTAAAGATAAAGCCTTACTGCAGCAAATTTGCTATGGAGTATTACGTTACTTACCTAGCCTAGAAAATTATTGCCAGCATTTAGTAGAACAACCGCTTAAAGGCAAACGCCGTATTTTCCAGTTTTTGTTGTATGTGGGTATTTACCAACTACAACACATGCGTGTACCGCCGCATGCAGCAATTAGCGAAACCGTTAATGCGTTACAACAATTACGCGCTCTTGGCTTAAAAGGGCTTATTAACGCCATTTTACGAAGCTTTCAGCGCCAACAAGTTGAGCTTGAAGAAAAAGCCAAACAGATTCCAGTGTGTTTATACAACCATCCAAACTGGTTTATAAAGCAAGTAAAAGAAGCCTACCCAGATAGCTGGGAAGACATTCTAGAAGCTAATCAGCAACAAGCGCCAATGTGGCTTCGAGTGAATCAATCGCAGTTTAGCACCCAAGAATATAGCGAAATGCTAACCGCTAACGATATTGAACATACTCTAAATCCTGATTTTATTGATGGCATTAAACTAAGCAAACCACGCGATGTGTTTTCACTTCCTGAGTTTGATACCGGTGCCTGTTCAGTACAAGATGCGGCAGCGCAGCTTGCTGCACGCTATCTAGACCCACAAAATGGTGATTCAATACTCGATGCCTGCGCAGCGCCTGGTGGTAAAACCTGCCATATTTTAGAGCTTGCCGACGCAGATGTGCTTGCGCTTGATAGCGATGCCACACGCCTAGAACGTGTTAAACAAAACCTAGAACGCATAGGTTTGGGCGCCGACTTACAATGTGGTGATGCATCGCAACCTCACACTTGGTGGGATGAAGAACAGTTTGATCGTATTTTGTTAGATGTACCCTGCTCTGCAACTGGCGTAATTCGTCGTCACCCAGATATTAAATGGTTACGTCGCGCATCCGACATTAACGATTTATCGACCCTCCAAGGCGATATACTCGACAGCATTTGGCCATTGTTAAAGCCAGGCGGTACATTGGTGTATGCAACCTGTTCGGTGCTTCCACAAGAAAACCAACAACAAGTTGCTAAGTTTTTAGCTAATAATGAAGACGCAGAGCATATTCCTTTGCACAGCGAAGACACTAAAACCACACCAGGCTTGCAGTTATTACCAGGCGAAAGTGACGGTTTTTACTACGCTAAATTAGTTAAAAAAGCCTAGGTAACACATTTAGCTACTTCAATTTAGAGGTAGCTAATACTTTGATGTAATTAGTATTAATAATACGGGTACATAATGAAAATAATCATACTCGGTGCTGGGCAAGTTGGCGGCACACTCGCAGAAAACCTAGTGGGTGAACAAAACGAAATAACCGTAGTTGATATCGACGGTAACCGCTTGCGCGAACTGCAAGATAAATACGATTTACAAGGTGTTGCAGGCCATGGCGCTCACCCCGACGTGTTAAGTCGCGCAGGGGCTGAAGATGCCGATATGATTATCGCGGTGACCAGCTCAGATGAAGTTAACATGGTAGCATGCCAAGTTGCCTACAGTATTTTTAATACACCGACCAAAATAGCCCGTATTCGCTCTGAGCAGTATTTAAAATACCGCGAAAAACTATTCCATAATGATGACTTACCTGTCGATCATTATATTGCCCCAGAAGCACTCGTTACTAAGTATATTCGCCGCCTAATAGACTACCCAGGCGCATTACAGGTGCTACAATTTGCCGATGGCATGCTCTCTTTAGTGGCTGTAAAAGCCTACTATGGCGGCTTATTGGTAGGCTATGCCCTATCTACACTTAAGCAGCATATTCCTAATGTTGAAACTCGGGTAGCCGCTATTTACCGCCAAGGTAAAGCGATAAAACCCTTAGGCACCACCGTAATAGAAGCCGACGATGAAGTATTTTTTATTGCCGCAACCAAACACATTCGTGCGGTAATGAACGAGCTACAAAAGCTGGAACGCTCGTATAAAAAAATCATGATTGCCGGTGGCGGTAATATTGGTGCAGGCCTAGCCCGTTCACTGGAAAGAAACCACAGCGTTAAGTTACTAGAGCGAAGTAAAGAGCGTGCCGAACAGCTTTCTGAAATGCTCGACAACACCGTGGTATTTTGTGGTGATGCATCCGATCAAGAGCTGCTCTCTGAAGAACATATTGAACAGGTCGATGTGTTCATTGCCGTTACCAACGACGATGAAGTAAATATAATGTCGGCTATGCTCGCAAAACGCATGGGGGCACAAAAAACCATGGTACTTATTCAACGAGGCGCTTACGTTGATTTAGTGCAGGGCGGCGAAATTGATATTGCGATTTCACCACAACAAGCAACTATTTCTGCGTTGCTGACTCACGTGCGCCGTGGTGATATTGTAAACGTGTACTCGTTGCGTAAAGGGGCTGCAGAAGCCATAGAAGCGGTTGCCCATGGTGATGAAAATACCTCTAAAGTGGTAGGTCGCGCAATTGCCGATATTAAATTGCCTGCAGGTACCACAATAGGTGCAATTGTGCGAAATGACGATGTACTGATTGCCCATGACGATACAATTATTTTGTCAGGCGATCATGTAATCATGTTCTTAATTGATAAAAAGCACATTAACGTGGTTGAAAAGTTATTCCAAGTTAGCGCTATTTTTCTATAATTAAACTGCTTGAGTTAAGTAATCAACAAACACAAAAAAGCCGCTGACTATTAAGCGGCTTTAGTGGAGTATGATGAGTTAATACTTATTGTACTCTTGCAAACTCTTCTTTAGAAAGTTCACCATTTCCGTCAGTATCTAAGTCATCAAAAATGTTCATTAGTTGTTTATTAGCGGCGGCTTCCTGCTGGCTAATTACACCATCGCCATTACTATCAAAAGAGGCAAAATCTACCGCTGCATAAGCTGCTGATGATGACGCTAATACTAAAATCGCAAGTGTTGTGTTTAATGCTTTCATAATAAGTCTCCTATAAGAGGGAAATCCTTTTCTGAGATCCCTGTGCAATGAAAAAAGTCAAAAATTAAAAGTTTGCAAACTCAGCTTTAGAAAGCTCATCATTACCGTCAGTATCAAGCTCAGTAAATGCGGCTGTTAAATCAGCGTTTACAGCGGCTTCGCTTTGACTAATAGCACCGTTACCATCAGTATCAAGCATGTCAAAGTCGCTTGCTGCAAAAGCAGCTGATGAAGAAGCTAGCGCGATAAGTGCAAATGTTTTATGTAATGTTTTCATAATTTAATCCTTCAAAATGTAATGCAATGGTCTATCAAAAAATTGTGTCTGGCTATCACGGTCCTTGTTATTCTCTTTCATAGGCTTCCTTGCCTATTTAGGTTGTCTTTGGCAACTCAGAATATACTTAGCCTTGCCTTATGCTTTCGAAAATTCTTCTTTTGATAGCTCACCGTTTTGGTCAGTATCAAGCTCTGAGAACATGCTCATTAATTTTGCATCAACCGATGCTTCGCTTTGGCTAATAGCGCCGTTACCGTCGGTATCTAGTGTGTCAAAGTCGCTCGCTGCAAAGGCAGCTGATGAAGAAGCAAGAGCGATAAGTGCAAATGTTTTGTGTAATGTTTTCATAATGAGTATTCCTTAAATCGTTTAAATAATGGGGGAGCTTTTAACTCCCAAAACTTTAATAGCTTAGGGTTATGCTTTAGAGAACTCTTGTTTTGATAACTCACCGTTTTGGTCAGTATCAAGCTCTGAAAACATGCTCATTAATTTTGCATCAACCGATGCTTCGCTTTGACTGATTGCGCCGTTGCCGTCAACGTCTAGCGTGTCAAAGTCGCTTGCTGCAAAAGCGGCTGATGATGAAGCTAATGCGATAAGTGCTAAAGTTTTATTAATGCTTTTCATAATCAATCTTCCTTCAAAGTTTATGTTTTATGCGATTAAGTGTTTTACTTTAAATCACGTTTCGTTCTATACAGCCTGACTATTACAACTTCGATGCCAAAAATATAAAAACCATAATTTTCAATTAATTAACCAGCAACTAGCTGAAAATGGTGCTATTTAACTCGTTATTTTGTTGCTTTTTAGCAACAGTAGATAAGGCAATAAAATTAAAACAATAAAAATCAAAGAGTTGAGTTTAGGTAAAACCCCACACAGTCGGTGAGCAACCGCTAAAAAAGAGGATTAAATAAACAAAAAGGAAGGTGAGTTGAGTTTAATTTTGTTATAAACAAAAAAATTAGAATAAAAAACATATTTAACTAATTGTTTTTAATGAATTTGTAAAATAAATTTGAAATGGCTTTTAAAAATAACAACAACACATGGCTATTTGTTGCAAAAGAGCGAAAATGTTAGAGCTTGTTGATATTTTAGAATTGTAAAATGTTCAGCGTCGAAAGATAACAGGTCTTATACAATTTCAACTTCAAGTGCATTAGGGTCAATGAAGTGATCCCCCATCAGGGCTTTCATTTGCTCTTCACTGGCAAATAATCGAATTCCGCAATATATGCCCTTAGCATGTTTTTTCACACTGCATATTTGCCCTTCGTGCTTTGTATCTTCATCAAACACTACGATGCAACGCATATCTTTAATGTCGTCGATTTCTTGGGTTGTTTTAATATCAAACATAACACCCGTTAACGAAATATCTTTTATAACGCCTTCAAAAGAAGGGCGATCATCCGATAATTTTAACTTGGCTGGAAACAGCGTCGGTATACGCGCTTGCGAGCGCAGTTCAAATAGCTGTACTTGTGAAGGATAGTCGATAAACAATAACTTAGCCGGGTGAGATGCTACAGACATAAGCTGCTGACGAAACGCTAAAACATGCCCACCACTGCCCTCTATAAGCGCTCTTACCACCACCATCACACCATCGCGTAAATAATCACTTGCCATGGGGAGCCGTTTTGCATTGGGGTAATTCAAAATAATAAACTTATTTTCTAATAAGCCTATAAACTCTGTTTTTACGCGTCGGCTACTCGTGGGGGTGAGGATTTCTAAATCAACTATGCCACCCGTGACGATTTGGTTTAACTTTTCCAAATTGGTTTTTCGCATATTTCCTTCCTGATATTTATAACGTTATCCACGCCAAAATGTTGGGGTAAATAGCACAAGTAAGGTAAATATCTCTAAACGACCAAATACCATTGCCACGGTTAATATCCATTTTGCAGTATCGGTAATAGCGCCATAATGAGAAGCAACATCACCTAAACCAGGCCCAAGGTTATTTAAACACGCTGCCGTTGCTGAGAATGCCGTTATATTGTCTAACCCGGTGCCCATTAACGCTAACATAATAATAATAAAGACTAGTGCATAAGCCGAGAAAAAACCCCATACCGCTTCAACTACTTTATCTGGTAGCGCCTTTCGTCCTAACTTTATAGAGTATATAGCTCGAGGATGCACTAAGCGGTTTAGCTCTCGCACCCCTTGTAGATAAAGTAAAAACACGCGCACTACTTTCATACCGCCACCAGTTGAACCAGCACAGCCACCAATAAAACTAGAGAATATTAATAAAATAGGTAAAAACAAAGGCCAAGCAGAAAAGTTATCTGTGGCAAATCCTGCGGTGCTGCTTATAGATACAGCTTGAAACAATGCCTGATCGAGGGTTTCATCGCCATTGGCATAAACATCGTGAGATGAAAGTACCGTGAAACAAATCACCACCAGCGCGAGCTGAATACATAGAAACACTTTGAATTCAGGGTCACGAATGTAGACACTAATATTACGACTCGCTACAGCAGCATAATGCAGAGAAAAGTTAATGGCTGCGATAATTAAAAAGAACACACAAATAAAGTTAATTACTGGGCTATCAAAATGCCCCATTGAAGCGTCATAAGTAGAAAAACCACCAATGGCCACCGTAGAAAAAGCATGGCAAATTGCATCAAACCAATTCATGCCAGCGCTCCAATACGCCAAAGTACATGCCAGGGTAATAGACACATAAATATACCAAAGGTGTTTAGCGGTGTCGGCTATACGCGGGGTCATTTTGGAATCTTTTACGGGGCCTGGAATCTCAGCCCGATACAACTGCATACCACCTACGCCAAGCATTGGCAGGATTGCTACCGCTAATACAATGATCCCCATACCACCAAACCACTGTAATTGTTGGCGATAAAACAAGACCGATTTAGGCAGATACTCTATGCCGGTCAGTACGGTAGCCCCTGTTGTGGTTAAGCCAGAAAAGGCCTCAAACACGGCGTCGGCTAAAGAGAGGTTGGGTTCTTGTAAAAATACCAGCGGTAAGGAGGCAAACGCGCCTAGTACTAGCCAAAACAAAACCACGATTAAAAAGCCTTCGCGGGCTTTTAAATCGCCATGCTCATGCCTATTTGGGTAATAAGCCATTAAGCCAATAACAACACTGAATATAAAGGCTAAAACAAACGGCACCCCTCCACCATCTTTATAAATTAAAGACACTAGCGCTGGTGGCACCATAGTAATACTGAATAGCGCAACCAATTGGCCAAGAATTTTTATGATGGTACGAAATTGCATTGAGCGTATCGCTTTTTTATTAGTAAATTAAAATAACTACTGTATGACTCGAAATTTAATGTTTAATCATTAAATGGGATGAATGTAAGACTATTACTCTTTGATTGTTAACTCAACTGCGCCGTGGCTTAAATCAAAAATATCTTTGATGGCTTGCTGCGCTTGGCGACTATCAATGGTAATAGTCCACTCAATATTTGCAGTAAACTGCTTTTCAATATTAAGTACCTGAAAGTTCGTTTTTAAATGTTGCTCTATCGCCCCTTGCATACTGTATTCACTAAAGCCCACTAGCTCAGCGCTCGGCACTTTCACCACGGTTTGTAGTTTTGCTAAGGCATTATTGAGTGAACCACCATAAGCACGCACCAGCCCACCCGTACCGAGCTTTATACCTCCAAAGTAACGTGTTACCACAGCGGTCACTTCACCTAAGCCTGAGCCCACTAGCACATTGAGCATGGGTTTACCGGCGGTGCCATTGGGCTCCCCGTCATCAGAAAAGCCATAAACATGGCTGCCCCCTGGGTTACCTGCAACATGTGCCCAGCAATTGTGGCGTGCATCACTATATTTTTCTTCAATATTTTTAATAAAGGCTTTCGCAGCATTTAGATCGGACGTGTGACCTATATGAACAATGAAGGTACTTTTTTTAATTTCTTCTTGATGAAATACAGCTTCGGCTGGGTATTTATATTCAGACATAGCACTTACTTAGGCTTTAATTAAAAAAATGGGGCCAAAAGGCCCCTTTGTATCCGTTTATTTTAGCGCGTATTGACTAACTCGTCTTTAATAAGGATTTAGTCGAGTAATAAATTACGCGTCATATTTTCTAGGCTATCTTCGTGAACAATAATATTGTCCTCGATACGAATACCGCCAAAAGGTTTAAACGCCTCGACTTTTTCCCAGTTAATAAACTGCTTATTGTCTGTTTGTGCTAAATCACCCAATAAAGAGTCAATAAAGTACAGACCTGGCTCAATAGTAAACACTTGGTTTTTCTCAATTAAGCGAGTACAGCGTAAAAATGGATGGCCTTCTGGTGGCGCTTGATGTGCGCCTGTTTCATCACGCATAAAACCACCCACATCGTGAACCTGTGCACCTAAATGATGCCCGAGTCCATGTGGGAAGAAAGTTGAGGTAATTTGACGCTCAACAATTTCCGCTGCAGGTAGTTTAACAATATCAAAATCACTTAATAGCTGAGCAATACGGTTATGGCAATCAATATGCAGATCGCCATACAGTAAACCAGGCTTTAAGCTTTTTCCTAACTCAATTTGATGCGCCGTCATAGCGTTAACTAAGTCAGCAAACTCACCTTGCTTTTTAAAGTCGTAGGTACGGGTAATATCCGCAGCGTAACCATTAAAATTAGCGCCCGCATCAATTAAAAATGAATTGTGCGTTTGTGGTGCTTTTGGCTCAAAATGGGTGTAGTGCAAAATAGCGCAGTTTTCGTTAAGGGCCACAATGTTGCCATACGGCATTTCGTTTTCACTTTGACGCGTTGCCATTAAGTAAGCTTGCTGAATATCAAACTCGCTACCACCATTAAAAAAAGCATCACGCGCTGCTTTATGGCCATCAACCGCAATACGGTTCGCATTACGTAAACACTCAAGCTCATATTGCGTTTTATAAGCGCGGTGGTAATGAATATAGTTAAGTACTGGCTCAGGGTTCATAATACTAAAGCCAAGTGCTTGTGCTACTTCGAGGTATTCACCAATGTAAGCAAATTTAGCTTTATCGTAAGGTAGTAGCTTTTCAACCTGATCAGGTTGTAATAACAATTCAATATCGAAATACTCTGCCCAAAAATCTCTAGGCTCATCAGGTACTTTATGCCAAAAATCAATTGGACGATAAAAAATAAGTTTTGGCTTATCGCTACCATTTACCACAATCCAGCAATGCGGATTATCAATAACCGGTAACCACGCTTTAAAATGAGGGTTAACTTTAAACGGGTAATACATATCATCTAAAAATTGGCGCTTAGCTTGGCCTGAATGAATGACTAATCCTTCTAACCCTTCTTGCTCACAAATAGTACGTGTACGCTGCTGCAATGTTGCAATATGTTCGGCGTATAAAACGGCTAATTTTTCCATAATAAACCCATCTGTTAAATTTAACTTGCTTTGAGTCTACCACTTATACACAAAGCGCTCAAAAAAGAGGGATACTTACTGTGTAAATATCCCTCTGTGGTTGTAGATTTATTTTTACTATCCGCCCATCGTCATTTCTAATAGGGGGGCTAGAAGGTTTCCCTCTCGACCAAGGCGAGTATGATAAACCTGCCGATAAGCAAATACATTTTTTACATAATCTCGGGTTTCTCTATAAGGAATAAGTTCAACCCATAGCTCAGCCGGCATTGCTTCTTCTGGTAACCAACGCTTAATACGATGGTACCCAGCGTTATAAGATGCTGTAGCTAACACCTCATTGCCGTGGTTTTTCTTTTTTAAATACTGTAAATAACGAGTCCCGAGACGAATGTTGGTTTTTGGTTGATACAAACGACGATTAGAAACCGTGCCTTTATTAATATACTTTGCCGTACTCGGTAATAGCTGCATTAACCCGCGTGCATTTGCATGGGAGCGCGCATCAGGCGCAAATGAGCTTTCGCGACGTGCAATTGCAATACTCCACGTTAGGTCAATTTTGCTTCGCTTGCTGTAACGCTCAAACATTTCTTGAAATGCAAAAGGGAAACGCAAATCCACATAATCCCATGCTTTTATTTTTGCTAGGGTGAATATAGTGCTATCAAACCAATCCAGCTCTGCCGCGAGTACCGACGCAGCTAGTTTTTCGTCATCTGCTGAGGTATCAGTTAAATAATTCCACTCGCGTCGAGCGGCAGTAAAGCGCTCTAACTCATACAAGGCTTTGGCACGCTTAAAGCCCGGTGCGTTACTCACTCTTGTTACTAAAGCTTGATTTACATTAACGGGCAACTCATTTAAATCAACCGGTATGCCCAAACGCGCAGCGGCTAAAAAACCATAATAATCACGGTTAGCGGCCACTTTAGTCCAAATTGCCTTAGCTTTTTCATGATCTGAACGCTTGGCATAACTATAAGCAAGCCAATACTGTTGCCCTAAGCTAAGATTTTCTTTACCTGTAAAAAATGCCGCAATTCCCTCCCAATCTTGGGTTTTGAGTAGATTAGCTAACTGCCATTGCATTAATTTACGATCTTGGCGCTCTTTGGGTACTTTATTTAAATAGAAGCTAGCTTGGCTATGGCCGCTCGACGCCAATGAAAGCGCAAAGGTATAATATACATCCGCTTTTTCATCATCAGTGTAATCAAATAACCCCTCAATTTTTTGCCATGCCTTTAATGCCAACTCTTTATCACGCCAAATTAAACGCTTAATACCATAAAGCGCTATTTCACCCTCTTTCACTGTTTTGCGCTTATAACGGTATAACCCCGCCGCTGCACTTGGGTCACGTCTTACTTTTGAGTATAAATCGGCTAAGTAGCGCTCATTGGCTGGCAACAATGTTTTTAAATAAGGCAGTAAACGATAAGACCCACCTTGTGCCGCTAAAGTGACACGTTGCCAAACAACATCGGGCGTTAAATAACCATTTTGACGCCAGCGTTTAAAAAGGCCATCGCATTCACTTGGCTGCGACTCACCCACTGTCCATAAGTCGGTTACCTGATTGAGTATTGCTTTTTTAGGCGCACCAAGATCAAGCTGAAAAGTAAGGTGGGTACAAGTAAGCTCACTGTCAGAGGTTTCACGGTAGTTTTTAATAAACGCTGCTTTTTGATTTCTGCGTTTTAAATAGTTTAACCATGCTTTACGCACTGGCCACTCTAATGGCGTATGTTCATAAACAGTGAGAAAATTTTCTATCTCTGTTTGGTGGGCTAAGCTGGGGTAACGTTCCCAATAGGCTTTTTCAACATACGGTTTAAGCGGATGAGACAATGAATCCACCGCTTCTTTAAAATTTTGATAATTGCCATAGCGCGCCTGTTTTTCAGCGTCTAAAAATGCATCAATATCAGTTTTCGCGTTAGCAGAGGGGAAAGAGAAAAATAGAGTCGCTGCCGCTACGCTTAATAAGTATTTTTTCATAATGTCCTTTAGGGCATAGTAACCTTCAAGGCTGACGAAGTGTGGCGAAGAGTAAGTAAACAACAGCACATACACAGCTGTACTATTTATTCTAATAAAACCCAAGCTATGAACACTAAGACAGCGCAATAAAATGAATAAAGAAAACTTTCAAACCCACCTTAGCACCAAACCAGCTATATTTTAACCAGACGTTTGTAACCAAGATAAATTTTTCGTTGCATTTTTAATTTAAAGCAAGCACACTGGTCTGAATATGAACTCATCGTACCAGTCTTAGTTCATCAACTAGGGAGAATAATAATGTTATATAAAAGCGATTCCTTTGAAGTTAGCTTCGTGAAGGAAAACATCGCCGAGTTTAAGTTTTGTGCTACAGGTTCTGTAAACACATTATCTCAACAAACTCTTTCAGATTGCGCGGCAGCATTAAAAGAATTAGCCGCTAACGCTGATATTAAAGGCATGATTTTTACCAGTGATAAAGACCACTTTATTATTGGTGCAGATATCTTCGAATTTTTACCTACTTTTACTAAACCTGAAGCAGAATTAGTAACGTGGATCAAAAATGCAACTGACGTTTTTGATGCAATTGAAGATTTACCATTCCCAACACTAAGTGTTATAAACGGCTTGGCGCTTGGCGGCGGCTGTGAGTGGGCACTTGCTACCGATTATCGTGTTGCAAGTGACTCAGCAAAAATGGGTTTACCAGAAGTTAAATTAGGCATAATGCCTGGATTTGGCGGCACAGTGCGCCTTCCGCGCATTATTGGCGCCGATAACGCGATGATGTGGATCACCACAGGTAACGAAAATCGCGCAGCTGATGCCCTTAAAGTAGGTGCGTTTGACGCAGTAGTTAGTGCCAACAAACTACAAGAGTCAAGTATAGCAACATTAGAATTAGCAATTGCTGGCAAGCTAGATTGGCAAGCAAAACGCGCTGTAAAATTACAACCGCTTAAATTAAACCGTGTTGAGCAAGGCATGAGCTTTGCAATGGCAGAAGGTATGGTAATGGGTAAAACCAAAGGCCACTATCCTGCTCCAGTTATGGCCGTTCGCACTATTAAAGCAGCAGCAAACTGCTCACGCGCCGAAGCAATGGCAATTGAAAATGCCAACTTTGCAAAGCTTGCTCGTACCAACGAAGCAGCCGCGCAAACAGGTATCTTTTTAGCGGATCAATACATTAAAGGTAAAGCACGTAAATTTGCTAAGCACAGCGATGTAGAAATTAAACAAGCTGCTGTATTAGGCGCAGGTATTATGGGCGGCGGTATTGCATACCAATCTGCTTATAAAGGTACACCAATCATCATGAAAGACATCCAACAGGATGCACTTGATTTAGGTATGGGTGAAGCGTCTAAGCTATTAGGTGCAAAAGTTAAGCGCGGCCACATGCCGATGGAAAAAATGCTAGCAACGCTTAGCAAAATCAAACCAACGCTTAACGATGCAGACCTACAAAACGCCAATATTATTGTTGAAGCGGTAGTAGAGAACCCTAAAGTGAAGCAAGCCGTACTTGCTGATCTTGAAAAGAATATGCCAGAAGGCACTGTGCTCACGTCAAATACATCGACTATTTGTATTGACCTACTTGCAGAAGCACTTGAAAAACCAGAAAACTTCTGTGGTATGCACTTTTTCAACCCAGTACCAAAAATGCCATTAGTAGAAATTATCCGTGGTGCAAAAACCTCAGATAAAACCATTAATGCCGTGGTTGATTACGCACTTAAACTAGGTAAATCGCCGATTGTTGTTAACGATTGCCCAGGCTTTTTTGTAAACCGTGTTTTATTCCCTTACTTTGCAGGCTTTAGCAAATTAGTGGTTGAAGGCGCTAACTTTGCAAAAGTAGATAAAGTCATGGAAAACATATTTGGCTGGCCTATGGGTCCGGCTTACCTACTTGATGTAGTCGGTATTGATACTGCTTTCCATTGTACTGGCGTAATGGCAGACGGCTTCCCTGAACGTATGGCACGTGCAGAGAAAGATCCAGTGACTGTTTTTGCTAACGAAAAACGTTTTGGTCAAAAGAACAAAGCAGGTTTTTACAAGTATGAAACAGACCGTCGCGGTCGTCTTAAAAAATCGCATGACCAAACAGCGATTGAACTACTTGCACCAATTACAGACGCACCAAAAGAATTTGATAAACAAGAAATCATTGACCGTTGTATGATCCCAATGATCAACGAAGTGCTACTTTGTTTACAAGAAGGCATTGTTGCTTCTCCTCAAGAAGCTGATATGGCACTTGTATACGGTGTTGGTTTCCCTCCATTTAGAGGCGGCGCGTTCCGTTACTTAGATCAAACAGGTTTAGCTAACTTTGTTGCAGCAGCAGACAAATACGCTCACCTAGGTGCGATTTACCAAGTATCAGAGCAAACTCGCAAGTGGGCTGAAGAAGGCCGTGTTTTCTATAAGGTGGAAGGTTAATATCATGAATAATCCAGTAATTGTAGATTGTATCCGCACACCAATGGGTCGCTCAAAAGGCGGCGTATTTAAAAACAAACGTGCGGAAGACTTAAGCGCTCATTTAATGAAAGGCTTATTAGAACGTAATCCAGCAGTTGACCCTGCGTCAATTGACGATATTTATTGGGGTTGTGTACAGCAAACTTTAGAGCAAGGCTTTAACGTTGCACGTAACGCATCTCTACTTGCAGGCATTCCACATTCAGTGCCAGCAACCACAGTTAACCGTTTATGTGGCTCATCAATGCAAGCATTGCATGATGCTGCTCGCGCTATTATGACTGGCGCTGGTGATACTTACCTAATTGGTGGTGTTGAACACATGGGCCACGTACCTATGACTCACGGTAACGACTTTCACCCAGGCTTAGCTACATCAATTGCACAAGCATCTGGCTCTATGGGTTTAACTGCTGAGTACCTTGCTACTATTCACGGTATTAGCCGTGAGCAACAAGATGAGTTTGCTTACCGCTCGCATCAACGTGCACATGCTGCAACAGTTGAAGGGCGTTTCCGCCGCGAAATTTTAGCAATGGAAGGTCACGATGCTGACGGTTCACTTATCCTTGTTGAAGATGATGAAGTAATTCGCCCTGAAACAACGGTTGAAGGTTTATCGCAGCTGCGTCCAGTATTTAACCCTGCTACGGGTTCTGTTACAGCGGGCACATCTTCAGCACTTTCTGATGGCGCATCAGCTATGTTAGTGATGAGCGAAGAAAAAGCAAAAGAACTTGGCTTACCAATTCGTGCATATATTCGCGCGATGGCCGTTGCCGGTTGCGATCCATCAATCATGGGTTACGGCCCAGTACCAGCAAGTAAAAAAGCATTGGCACAAGCTGGTATTACTATTGATGACATCGATGTTGCTGAACTTAACGAAGCATTCGCAGCACAATCACTACCCGTACTTAAAGACTTAGGTTTAGCGGATGTGGTTGACGAAAAAGTGAATTTAAATGGCGGCGCTATCGCACTGGGTCACCCGCTGGGTTGTTCGGGTTCGCGTATTAGCACCTCACTTATTCACTTAATGGAAGACAATAACGCAAAATACGGTTTAGCGACTATGTGTATTGGTTTAGGCCAAGGTATTGCTACTGTATTTGAACGTGTTCAAGACTAATTAGTTTTTAACATGTAAAACCATCTTGGTGATTAAAAGGCGAACTAGCGCAAGTTAGTTCGCCTTTTTTATGCCACCAGCTTTTGCAGGTTTAAAATGAATAATGTGATCGGGTGCATTAAATTTATTTCAGATTATCTATTAATAAGTTGAGCTGTTTTGTTATACGTAAAATAGTTAACCAACAGCTTTATTTGCGCTAAACTACCCGACCTAACCAAGCCACGACTATTTTTACAGGTAATTTTTATGAGCTTTGATAACCCCGATCACCAATTAGATGCCATCGGCCTTCGCTGCCCAGAACCTGTGATGATGGTGCGCGCTGCAATTCGCAAAATGAGCGACGGCGAAACACTGCTTATTATTGCCGACGACCCTTCAACCACCCGCGACATTCCCAGCTTTTGTACGTTCATGGATCACACGCTAGTGGCTAAAGAAGTTGAAGAGTCACCGTATAGGTATGTGGTGAAGAAAGGGTTGTAAAGCTATCAGCTATCAGCTATCAGCTATCAGCTATCAGCTATCAGCTATCAGCTCAAAATAAAAAAACCGTGTTTGTTAAATCAAGCACGGTTTTTTATTTTATCTTTAAACTAACGACTAACGACTGACGGCTGACGACTTACAGCTATTTCTTAGTTATCGTCACTTGCGGCTCATCGTAGTCACTAAAATCAATACTGACTATGTACGACCCTTTTATAGCTGGTGTGTAGCTAAAGTAATTATAAATGGTATTACAGTCGGCGCGTGTTGATTGGCCGAGTGTTAGGCTTTGCCCTGATGGCTGTGAATCGCTGTAGCCACAGTTAAAACCTTCACTAAAATCCGCATCCGCTATTTTAAATTCGTACACTTTGCCAGGGGTCGAAAACCTAACTTGGGCTTGGTAAAGCGCAGGCCCAACTTGTTTAAATTGATATTGAGGTTCGGCATCCCATAATGTGAAGTCCCCTCTTAAATAAATACTGCGATCCAATTCTTGCTGCGGCAACACGTCGTTAATTGAAATTTGGCTGGTACAAGCACTCAATAAGCCCACTAAGGCTAACGTGAAAATGCGTTTCATTGGGAGCTTCATAGTGAATCCTCTATTAACTAATATAAATAAAACACTAAAAAGCCAGCATAATGCTGGCTTTTTTAATAGCTGTTAGCTGTTATTTTTTTAATACAGAAATATCTGCAATTTCTAAAAATAACCCACTTAACTGACTTAAAAGCGCAAGGCGGTTTTGCTTAACCGCTTCATCGTCGGCCATTACCATGACATTGTCAAAAAAGTTATCAACACTGTCACGAATGCCAGCTAATTGGCTTAATGCCTCTTGGTAGTTTCCGTCGCTGTATAGTGGCGCTAAGTCGGTAGCAAATTTTGCAACTTGCGCAGCCAGTACTTTTTCTGCGTCGTCACTTAGTAAGCTCTGTTCAACATCACCTTGCGTTGTAATGTTGTTTTTAGCCAGAATATTACTTACACGCTTATTAGCGGCTGCAAGCGATTCTGCGGCGTCTAGAGTGCGGAAATGGCTTACGGCTTTAACTCGGCGGTCAAAATCAACAGGCTTCGTTGGACGGCGCGCAAGTACCGCTTGAATTACATCTACCTCAATGCCTTCATCTTGATACCAAGCACGGAAACGCCCTAGCATAAAGTCAAACACATCCGTTGATACATTTAGGTTAGTCAGCTTTTCACCAAACAAGGTTTGTGATTTAGCAACCAGGTCTAAAATATCAAGTGGTAGCTGCTTTTCTACCATGATACGTAATGCACCAATGGCCGCACGACGAAGTGCAAATGGGTCTTTATCACCTTTTGGTGCTTGGCCTATACC
Organism: Pseudoalteromonas sp. ND6B; assembly: GCF_000764215.1. Classification (NCBI taxonomy): domain Bacteria; kingdom Pseudomonadati; phylum Pseudomonadota; class Gammaproteobacteria; order Alteromonadales; family Pseudoalteromonadaceae; genus Pseudoalteromonas; species Pseudoalteromonas sp. ND6B. The sequence goes on along the minus strand of NZ_JQFL01000015.1, from coordinate 34,220 downwards.
AAAAATACCCACCAGCGTGTCAAACTTATCTGCAATAGCAACTGCACAGCTGATCAAACTCGTTGGTAAGTTATCGCCGGCAAAGCGTGGCATGTACTGCTCGTTTTGCGCAACAGCGACATCTTCAGCTTCACCGTCATGACGTCCGTAATGCATTCCCATTACACCTTGTACGTCGGTAAATTCCATCACCATTTCGGTCATTAAATCGGTTTTACTTAATAAGCCAGCACGCGCTGCTAGTGCTTTATCTGCACCTAGTTGCTCTGCAATGTAACCGGCAAGTTCACTGATACGCTGTGACTTATCTTTAAGTGTGCCCAACTGCTTTTGGAATAAAACGCTGTCTAGCGACTCAAGTCGGCTTTCAAGTGTTTTCTTTTTATCTGTTTCAAAGAAGAACTGCGCATCAGCTAAACGCGGGCGCACTACTTTTTCGTTACCAGAAATAACCACACTTGGATCTTTACTTTCGATGTTAGAAACAAACAAAAACTTATTTAAAAGTTTGCCGTTTTGATCTAATAACGGGAAGTATTTTTGATCGTCTTTCATTGTGTAAATAAGCGCTTCGGCTGGCACATCTAAAAATGCTTCTTCAAATGTAGCTGTTAGCGTTACTGGCCATTCAACCAATGAAGTAACTTCTTCAAGTAAATCTTCATCCATAGCAACTACGGCATTAACTGCTTTTGCTGCGTCTTCTATTTGCGCACGAATTTGTGCTTTACGCTGTTCGTAGTCAGCTATCACGTAAGCTGATTTAAGTACGTCAAACACATCATCAGCATGGTTAATACTAATTTTTTCTGGATGATGAAAACGATGGCCTTGCAGTTGATTGCTCACTTGCTTACCCAGTATCTCACCCTCTATTAGCTCACTACCCAGTAAAATAGTGACTGTATGCACAGGGCGAATAAATTGTGTTTTATTCGCGCCCCAACGCATTGGTTTAGGAATAGGTAATTTAGCAAGCGCTTTACTAATTGCATCAGCCATTAGTAATTTGGTTTCTTGCCCTGCTACTTTAGCAATATGTAATAACCATGCGCCTTTATCGGTTTCGAGTGTTTGCGCATCTTTTACTTCAATTCCACAACCACGAGCCCAACCCATGGCTGCTTTGGTTGGGTTGCCCTCAGCGTCAAATGCCGCTTTAGTTGCAGGGCCTCGTTTTTCAACTTCTTTGTCTTGTTGTTTAGCGTCAAGTGCTTTTACTTGTAAACCTAAACGACGAGGCGATGCATACCAGCTCACACCTTGGTGAGCAAGTTCTAAGCTTTCAAGTTCTGCTGTTAAGTTTGCAGCAAAGGCTTCGGCTAATTTACGAAGTGATTTTGGTGGTAATTCTTCGGTGCCAATTTCTACTAATAAATTTTCTGCTGACATGCTTACTTATCCTTACACAGCGGGAAACCAAGCGCTTCACGTGCATCGTAATAACTTTGTGCACACGCTTTTGATAATGCACGAACGCGTAAAATGTAACGTTGACGCTCGGTCACAGAAATAGCATGACGTGCGTCTAATAAGTTAAATGCGTGCGATGCTTTCATTACTTGCTCGTAGGCAGGTAATGGTAAGTTTGCTTCAATTAACTTTTGGCTTTCTGCTTCGCACTTATCGAACTGTGCAAATAAGTCTTCTACGTTTGCATGTTCAAAATTATAAGTAGACTGCTCTACTTCGTTTTGATGGAATACGTCACCGTAGGTTACGCGCCCTAATGGACCGTCTGCCCATACTAAGTCGTAAATGCTATCTACGCCTTGAATATACATTGCTAAACGCTCTAGGCCGTAGGTAATTTCACCTGTGACCGGTGAGCATTCTAAGCCGCCCACCTGCTGGAAGTAGGTAAACTGGGTTACCTCCATGCCGTTTAACCAAATTTCCCAGCCCAGTCCCCATGCACCCAACGTTGGTGATTCCCAGTTATCTTCTACAAAGCGCACTTCATGAGTGAGGGTATCAATACCCATCGCCGCTAAAGAGCCTAAATAAAGCTCTTGGATATTATCTGGAGATGGCTTTAACACCACTTGGAATTGGTAGTAATGTTGTAAGCGGTTTGGATTCTCACCGTAACGACCATCGGTAGGTCGACGACACGGTTGAACGTAAGCGCTCGACATAGGCTCTGGGCCAATTGATTTTAAAAATGTTTGCGGGTGAAATGTCCCTGCGCCCACTTCCATGTCAAGTGGTTGAATAATGACACAGCCTTGCTGTGCCCAATAATCCTGTAAAGCCAGGATCAAACCTTGAAAGGTTTTAACGTCATATTTTTGCATATTTTGGCTTTTTACTATCTGAGAAGTAGCGTGAAAATTACCCTCAGTATACCTTGTGCACACTCAGGTTTTAAGCAGTTTGTGCAATTGAGAAAATAAAAAAGGAGCCTAAGGCTCCTTTTTTGTGATTAGCATAATTTAATTATACGTCTAAGTTAACCACACGCAGTGCATTCGTTTCTATGAACTCACGACGAGGCTCAACTTGATCGCCCATTAACGTAGCAAATAATTGATCCGCTGCAACAGCATCTTCAATCGTCACTTGCAACATACGGCGTGCGCTTGGATCCATGGTGGTTTCCCAAAGTTGATTTGGGTTCATTTCACCTAGTCCTTTATAGCGTTGAATATAGATCCCACGCTTAGATTCTGCGATCAACCATTCCAATGCATCCACAAAGTTATCAACAGGTTTTGTTTTTTCACCGCGTTGGATGTAAGCACCCTCAGTGATGATATTAGCAATATTTTTACCTGTTACAGCAATACGTTGGTAATCTCTTGAAGTAATAAAGTCATAATGAAGTACATGCGCTTTATCCACACCATGCTGACGAATATTCACAACAGGGTAATATAAATTACGCTCTGTATCGTGCTCAGTACCTGCGTGGAAAATAGTTGCATCTTCATCACGCGCAACTAAGTCATCAACAAGCTCTTTAGTCCAAGCAATTACCTTAGCCTCGTCTGAAAGGTCTTCTTTTTTCAGCTCGCTTTGGTAAATCAAACGGTTCATCACTGTGTTTGGATACTTACGCTTTAAGCGCTCGATAACTTTAACCGTGTTTTGGTAATCATGAACGATTGCTTCTAACGCTTCACCATCAACCGCTTCTGCACTATCACTCGTGTAAAGAGCAGCATTACTTAGCGCTAAAGATGTAAGGTAATCAACTAATGCAGGGTCATCTTTAATATAACGCTCTTGCTTACCTTTTTTCACTTTATAAAGAGGTGGCTGAGCAATATAAATGTAACCACGTTCAACAATTTCCGGCATTTGACGGTAGAAGAACGTTAGTAGCAAGGTACGAATATGAGAGCCATCCACGTCGGCATCGGTCATGATGATGATACGGTGGTAACGTAGTTTTTCTGGGTTATATTCGTCACGGCCAATACCACAACCTAATGCAGTAATTAGCGTTGCCACTTCTTGTGAAGAAAGCATTTTATCAAAACGTGCTTTTTCTACGTTTAAGATTTTACCTTTAAGCGGAAGAATCGCTTGATTCTTACGGTTACGACCCTGCTTGGCTGAACCGCCAGCTGAGTCACCCTCCACTATGTATAGTTCAGATTGGGCTGGATCTTTTTCTTGGCAATCAGCTAATTTACCTGGTAAACCAGCTAAGTCCATAGCGCCTTTACGACGTGTCATTTCACGCGCTTTACGCGCTGCTTCACGGGCGCGTGCTGCATCAATAATTTTGCCAACAACAATTTTTGCATCCAATGGGTTTTCCAATAAAAACTCAGTGAATTTTTCAGCCATTGCTTGCTCAACTGCAGACTTAACTTCGCTAGAAACTAGCTTGTCTTTTGTTTGTGATGAGAACTTTGGATCAGGTACTTTAACACTCACAACTGCAGTTAAGCCTTCACGCGCATCATCGCCCGTTGCATTACTGGTTGTTTTAGCTTTTTTGTTAAAGCCTTCTTTTTCCATGTAGTTATTAAGCGTACGCGTTAGCGCCGATCTAAAACCAGCTAAGTGAGTACCACCATCACGTTGAGGAATATTATTTGTGAAACAGTAAATGTTTTCTTGGAATGCATCATTCCACTGCATTGATACTTCTACACTAATACCATCTTCTTCACGTTCATGAGTAAAATGGAATACCCCTTTATGCACTGGTGTTTTATTGCGGTTTAGGTATTCAACGAATGCTCTGATACCGCCTTCGTACTTAAAGTGGTCGCTTTTATTTTCTTCGCGCTCATCGCTTAATATGATACTTACACCTGAATTCAAAAACGACAGCTCGCGTAAACGCTTTGCTAAAATATCGTAATGAAAATCAAGGTTAGTGAACGTTTCGCCACTTGGCCAAAAACGAATTTCAGTACCATTTGTTTCAGAATCACCAATTACAGCTAGTGGTGCATCAGGTACACCCATAGTGTAAAACTGCTCATGAAGTTTACCTTCACGACGAATGGTTAGTTTTAATTTTTCTGATAATGCATTTACTACCGATACACCAACACCGTGTAAGCCACCTGATACTTTATAAGAGTTATCATCAAACTTACCACCGGCGTGTAGCACCGTCATAATTACTTCAGCTGCAGATACACCTTCTTCTTCATGTATAGAAGTAGGAATACCACGGCCGTTATCTCTTACAGATACCGAACCGTCTAAGTGAATAGTGACATAAATATCATCACAGTGACCCGCTAAGGCCTCATCGATAGAGTTATCAACGACCTCAAACACCATGTGGTGTAAGCCCGTACCATCATCGGTGTCCCCTATATACATACCAGGACGCTTTCTTACTGCATCTAATCCTTTAAGTACTTTAATACTCGACGAATCATAATTCTCAGACATGGTTAATCCCACTTATCTTGTTATTAGGTTGCCATGTTTCACGTGGAACATTTTTAGTTCTCGTTGCATGGGTTCCACCACAGCAGAAATACTTTCAGATAAAATTGAAGAAATAAATATTTGAGAACTACAGTGAGTCAATAACTGGCCCACTTTCTCTTTTGTATCTTCGCTTAGTTCTGAAGGTAGATCATCTATTAGCAATATAGATTGCTTATCTGTCTCTGACTCAATTAAGCTATTTTGCGTTACTTTTAACGCATACAACAATAACTTTAATTGCCCGCGTGAGAATACATTCTCAACACTGCTGCCAGCGACACTAAAACTAAAATCAGCCTTATGAGGGCCTTTACTTGTAAAGCCTTGGCGAGAATCTCGCTCAAAACTTTGCTCTAACGCATCACAAAGAGATTCACTCTCTTTCCAGCCCGCATTGAAGCTAATTTCTAAATCGCGTATTAGCGTTAATTCTGCACACATTTTATCAAAAAATTGCTGCTTAAACCTAGTTATATACGCGATTCTTAATTTATTTATTTGTTCTGCCAGTCTAACAAATTCTTTGTCCCAAAACTTGATTTGGTCAAAATAATTCTTAGGCTTAGATTTTAATAAGGCGTTGCGTTGTTTAAGCACTTTATTAAACGATTGCCATAAGAAAAAAAACTCATGTTCCACGTGGAACAAACCTAAGTCTAAAAATTTTCTGCGCTCCTTAGGACCGCCAAAAAATAGTGAGTAGCTTTCTGGTGTTATTATTTGTACCGGCATTAACTGGGCAAGTTCAGATACTTTTCGACTCGCCTTACCCTGGATTTTTAAATTGGTTTCACCCGCTTGGGTTTTACTAATACCAATAGGGATAGATAAATCGTATAACGCTTTGCGGCCATGAATAACAAACTGATCTTGCTGGTGTGCAATAATACTTTTATGTTTAGAAGTTCGAAAAGATTTGCCGTGAGAAAGGTAATATATAGCCTCTAAAAGGCTGGTTTTTCCGCTGCCGTTTTCACCATAAATTATATTAACGCCATTAACTGGTTCTAGCGTCAGCGCCTCAATATTACGAAAATATTTGAGGCTCAAATGACTTAAGCTCATTATGTATTTATAATCTTATAAACGCATAGGCATAACGACGTACATCGCTTCTTCATCGCCTGCACCTTCTATTAGTGCACTGCTATTTGAATCGGCAAGTGTAAATAACACATCTTCAGTTTTTAATGTATTTAATACATCAAGCACGTAAGACACATTAAACCCTATTTCTAGGTCATCGCCCTCGTACATTACTTCAACTACTTCTTCCGCTTGTTCTTGCTCTGGGTTGTTAGCCGTAATTTTTAATAAACCGTTTGATAAATTTAAACGTACACCACGAAATTTTTCGTTCGATAAAATCGATACGCGTTGAAATGCATTACGTAACCATTCTCTGTTTGCTGTAATAACTTTATCGCCACCGCGAGGTAAAACACGGCGGTAATCAGGGAAACGGCCATCAACTAATTTACTCGTAAACGTAAACTCAATATCAATAATACGGATGTGGTTAGCACCAAACTGAATAGTCACTAACTCTTGGTCGGCAACCATTAGGCGCATAATTTCTTGCACGCCTTTGCGCGGTATAATTAATTGGCGCTGTGTATTTAATGACTGACCTAGTTGCTTTTGTGCAATCGCTAAACGGTGCCCATCAGTGGCGACTGTTTTTATATCGCTGTTATCAACTTCAAACGACATGCCGTTTAAGTAATAACGCACATCTTGGTTTGCCATTGAAAAGTGCGTGCTTTCAAGTAATTTACGTAACTCTAAACGCGTTAGTTGAAATTCAACTTCACCATCCCACTGCTCTAAATTAGGAAAATCTTCAGCCGCTAATGTGGTCAATGAAAAACGACTTTTACCACTGGTTAAAAGTAACTGATGATCTTGTAAGCTTAATGTAAGATCAGAACCATCCGGTAAACTTTTACAAATATCGAGTAATTTTTTAGCCGGTAATGTGAGCTTGGTATCGGCAACATCATCACCTACAAACACGCTCGCCACTAATTCAATTTCAAGGTCGGTCCCTGTCATTGAAAGCTGGCCATTTTCTACCACGAGTAATACGTTAGATAAAATAGGTAACGTATGCTTACGCTCTATGGCACCCGATACTTGCACCAATGGTTTTAAAAATTGTTCTCTTGATATTGTTATTTGCATAATAAAGTCAGCCCTAAGATGACAATGTTCTTATTAAATTTTGGTAATCTTCTTTAATCTCGTGGCTTTCGTCACGTAATGATTTAACTTTGCGACACGCGTGCAGTACTGTTGTATGGTCACGCCCACCAAAGGCATCCCCAATCTCAGGTAAGCTGTGATTAGTGAGTTCTTTAGATAATGCCATGGCAACTTGGCGCGGCCTTGCTATAGAGCGGCTGCGGCGCTTAGACAGTAAATCAGACACACGTATTCTATAGTATTCTGCTACCGTACGTTGAATATTGTCTATGGTGACTAGCTTATCTTGCAGTGCGAGTAAATCACGCAGTGCTTCTTTTACAAAGTCGATAGAAATTGGGCGGCCGGTAAAGTTTGCATTAGCAATTACACGGTTTAAAGCCCCTTCAAGTTCACGTACGTTTGAACGTAATTTTTTAGCGATAAAAAATGCCACTTCATGCGGTAAATTAATTTTACTTTGCTGGGCTTTTTTCATCAAAATGGCAACGCGTGTTTCAAGCTCTGGCGGCTCAATCGCGATAGTTAATCCCCAACCAAAACGAGATTTAAGGCGATCTTCAACCCCTTCTATCTCTTTAGGATAACGGTCAGAGGTTAAAATAATTTGCTGGTTACCTTCTAATAATGCATTAAAGGTATGAAAGAACTCTTCTTGTGAACGTTCTTTATTAGCAAAAAATTGAATGTCATCAATCATGAGTGCATCAACACTGCGGTAATAACGCTTAAACTCTTCGATCGCATTATTTTGCAGTGCTTTAACCATGTCTTGCACAAAGCGTTCTGAATGCATGTACACAATTTTAGCATCTGGCTTATTGGCCATAATACCGTTGCCTACCGCATGTAATAAATGCGTTTTACCTAAGCCCGTACCACCGTAAATAAAAACAGGATTAAATGCAGAGCCAGGATTATCTGCTACCTGAGTGGCAGCCGCTTTTGCTAATTGGTTAGATTTACCCTCAACAAAACTGTCAAAGGTATAGTTTTCTTTAATGTTTGATTTATAACCCGATTTAGGAGCGGGCTCAACAACTGGTTTTTGTTCTCGTGGTTGTTGTTTTGCCGTTGCTTGCGTACTTGGTGCTGATTGTGTTTCAACTACCGGCGCAGCTTGTGCATTTAATAGCGGCTTGCTGCCTACATCAAAGCGTAATTCAGGGGCTTCTACACCACAAATTTCAACCAGTAACTCATTTATTCTATTTAGGTATTTTTCTCTTACCCAATCAAGTACAAAACGATTAGGCGCATAAATCGTCAAGGTATCTTCGGTACTTTCTGCTTGAAGTGGTCTGACCCACATACTAAATTGCTGCGAAGGCAATTCATCTTGCAATACATATAAACAACTTTGCCAAACCGACAGATACACAGTAAAACTCCCAGAGATATAATTTTTATTCCCGCACATCAATAATGATTTAAAAATCACACCTGTATTGCGTTTAAATGGCTCAATAAGCAGCCCAAGACCGACTATTATGAATGCACTTTATCCACAAGTAAAAGATTGATTTTTATAAAATTGTTGATATCGATGTATAAATATAATAACAGACTGATTTAAATAGCTTTTTATTTTAAAGCCTGATTAGAGATCATAACAAAACTGGCAGCAGATCGCGACTATAATTTATGATCTAATTTACTTTTCCCATGCTTTTATTCACTTTTTATACAGGGGCTGTGGAAAACTTCTTATTTATGATGATCCTATCGGATCATGAAAATTGATCATAAATAAACATGCTTTACGCGCTCTATTATGATTGACTTTTCGTCACTTCATCTATAATATCTCGCGCTCGCAATGGCACCTGTGCCAGGATCGCGACCTGCATAGGATGTTTTAACTTTAACCGATCGGATGAGATTGTTATGAAAAGAACTTTTCAACCTAGCGTTTTAAAACGCAAACGTACACACGGTTTCCGTGCTCGTATGGCAACTGTAAATGGCCGTAAAGTATTAGCTCGTCGCCGTGCTAAAGGCCGCAAAGTTCTTTCTGCTTAATTTATAAGTGGAAGACTTTAGCTTTGGCAGGGAGTTACGTCTGTTAACTCCCTCGCATTACTCTCGCATATTTAATGAACCCGCTCGGGCTGCAACTCCTTTCTTTACTTTATTAGCAAAACCAAGTGACCAGTCAAAACCTAGGTTAGGCCTTACTGTTGCTAAAAAACGTGTAAAAAAGGCATGTCAACGAAACCGTATTAAACGTCTTGCTCGCGAAAGTTTTCGTTTAAACCAACATACTCTCGATAATATAGATATTGTGTTGATGGTAAAAAGTGGCATTGATGAACAGTCCAATGAAGAATTAACCAAACAACTAACAAAGTTGTGGCGTAAAATTAATGAACGCTGCAAACCCGGTGCCCCTAAACCGCCACCATTTAAAAAACGCCCAAACAAATCAGCTAAATCGACTAAACAAACTCAATAGCAATAGAATTACAGGGTTAATTAAGGTATCTTTAGCTCACCTTTTAATCATGCGTTTAAAATCTTAAAGTAAGTCTTTAAATACATGGTATCTATTCACTAAATATAACGTAGGGGCATGTACAACATGAGGTTACTTAAACCACTTGCTGCGTTACCAACACGTTGTTTAGTTTTATTTATCCGCGGTTATCAAAAGTGGATTAGCCCGCTATTGGGTCCGCATTGTCGTTTTAATCCAACCTGTTCTAGCTACGCTATTCAAGCAATTAATTTGCATGGTGCAGTAAAAGGCAGTTGGCTCGCAGTTAAACGCATATTAAAATGCCATCCTTTACATTCAGGTGGAGACGACCCCGTTCCTGAAAAATTAACCCGTATTAACCACCAACACGAGAAATAAGAGCTGTTATGGAATCGCAACGCACGTTTTTATTCATCGGCCTAATGCTAGTGTCGTTTTTATTATTTCAAGAATGGAATAATGACTACAACACGCCAAAAGCCGATCCTAGTGCCACTACACAAACACTAAAAGCAAACTCACCGGAATCAGATGATTATGTTCCAGCTTCATCAGACTCTGGTTTACCTGCTTCAACTACTTTAGCTAAACGCTCAGTCATTGATATTACAACTGACGTGTTCAAAGTTAAAATTGACACCAAAGGCGGTGACATTGTTGAAACAGACTTAATTAATTATAAAGAAACCAAAGGCAGTGATGTTCCTTACATGCTACTTGGTGAGTTTGATGGTAAACAATACTTTTCACAAAGTGGTTTAATAGGTTTAAATGGCCCAGATGCATCTGCAAATGGTCGTCCTACTTACCAATCAGAGCAAACCTCTTACACCTTAACAGGTGATGAGCTTCGCGTTCCACTGCAATTTACCGACAGCAACGGTGTAAGCTTTACTAAGACTTATGTATTCAAAAAGGGTCAGTATGATGTTGGCTTAGAATATAAAGTTAACAACACCACCAGCGCGCCTGTACAAGTACAGCTTTACACACAAATAAAGCGTACCGTACAAGAAAAAGGCAGCATGGTTGATCAAAACTATTTAGGGGCTGCATACGGTACAGATGAGGAACCATACGAAAAGTATAGTTTTTCAGATATGGCCGATAAAAACCTAAACATTAATACCCAAGGTGGTTACGTTGCCTTTATTCAGCATTACTTTGTAAGTGCTTGGGTACCAATGCAAGATCAAGCGAATACACTTTATAGTTTAATTACTAAAAGTAATGCGGCTATTATTGGTGTTAAAGACGAAGCGGTAAATGTTCAAGCTGGTAGTGAGCAAGTACTTACTGCAACTTATTACATGGGCCCTAAAGAGTCAGATAAACTTGAAGCGATTCACACTGACCTAGACTTAACCGTTGATTACGGTTGGTTATGGTTTATCTCTCAGCCGTTATTTGTACTATTAAAATGGTTACACAGCATTTTAGGTAACTGGGGTGTAGCAATTATAGCCATCACTATTATCGTTAAATCATTAATGTACCCACTTACTAAAGCACAATACACCTCAATGGCTAAAATGCGTGCATTACAGCCTAAGATGAAAGCGCTAAAAGAAAAGTATGGCGATGATCGTCAAAAATTCGGCCAAGCGACCATGGAAATGTACCGTAAAGAAAAAGTAAACCCTATGGGTGGCTGTTTCCCTATTTTACTGCAAATGCCAATCTTCTTAGCCTTGTTCTATGTATTCTTAGAGTCTACAGAACTTCGTCACGCTGAATTTGTACTTTGGCTAACAGACCTTTCTGCGAAAGACCCATACTACGTATTACCAATCTTATTTGGTGCGAGTATGTTTATAACGCAAAAACTACAACCTATGACGGTTACCGATCCAATGCAGCAAAAAATGATGACCTTTATGCCGGTTATCTTCTCTGTGTTCTTCTTATGGTTCCCATCTGGTTTAGTACTTTACTGGTTAGTGTCTAACCTTATCTCTATTGTCCAGATGTTAATCATCTACCGTGGCATGGAAAAGAAAGGTATTAAAGTAAGGGGCTAACTCCCCTTACCTACAAAAAAGGCGACCTAGGTCGCCTTTTTTAATATCTGAAATTTACTCACTAAGAATAGGCGAATAAAGCGACTTTGGTACACTGCGCTCACTAAAGTTCACACCCGTTATTGTCAGAGAGAAAATAGCTAAACCTATCGCCACGTAACCTGATATGCCTAACCACTCAAAAACAGTTTTTTTACGCCTCACTCTGAGCCAACTCATATATATGCCAACAGCACTAACAAAACTCATAAAACCGCCGAATAGCGCCCAAATAAGTTTAGTGCCGAGGCCTGCAAAGTTACCAAAATGCAAAGGATCGGCAGTATCTTTAATACGAGGAATAAGCGGTAAATCCTCTCCTTTTTGTACTGCTAATACTGTGCCTGTCGTTGGCTTTAAATACACGCGATTGGCGCGTAAGCGAAGTAAAATATCATCGTTATAACCACGTACTTCAATAGGTTGATTCTTTTTATTACCATAACGTATATAGCGAATATCAAGCGTCGGAAATGCCTGCTGAGCAGCGTTATAAGCCTGAGTTAAGCTTATTGGTGTTGCATTAACAGTGGGTGTTTGTTTTTTAAATTCACTAACAGCGACTGGTGGTGCAATATAATGCTTTATTTTCGCTGTTTGCAAACCATGTTCAATAAGGTACCACAGACCTGTTATGGCTATGATAGCCATAAACCACATACTCCATAACCCAAGAAACTTATGCCAATCAGACCAGCCATTACGTTTATCTAAAACCAGCTGGGCAGGCTTTTTAAAAAAGCCCTGCCACCAGCGACGATACACATAAAAACTCGAAACCAGCAGAATAACCAATAAAATACTTAAGCTTGTAACAATTAGCTTACCTATCCAGCCCATGGATAAATACATGTGCCAGTTACGTAAAAACCGTGAAGCACGTGCCCATTCACCCTCACCTAACACATGCCCTGTGGCTGCATCTAAATAAATAAACCGAAATGCGTCATCTATTTTTAGTGCAACTTCCAAAGCCAAGTACTCTTGCTTATGGCGCTGAAGATACAACACTTGTGCACCTGAATAATGCTTGTTGAGGGTATTTTCAATGGCTTGATAGTTGGTGATTGAAGAGGACGTTAACGCACGATACTTACTGTCTGTCAGGTATTCAATTTCATGACTTAACGTCGCAAGTGTACCAGATAAACAAACAACAAAAAGCAGGACACCAACAAAGAGCCCTGCCCATGAATGCAGATTAAACCATTGTTTAGCGTTCACACGCCACCTTTAAAAGCTGTATTTAGCACTAAGATAAATACGGCGAGGTTCACCTGGGAAGTGCCCTGTACGTTCAATAAAGCCACTACTAGCATATTCTTTATCAAACAAATTTTTAACCGACAATTGCCACTGCCAATTATCTACTGTGGTTTGCCATGCCATATTATAAATAGTGTAAGGCTTAACTTGTTGACCACCTAGGCTTAGCTGTTCGTCAACATAGTCTAAACCGGCAGAAATAGAGGAAGATAAGCGAGGAAGCTCGTAGCGTGTCCAAATGCCCACTGTATTTTGTGGGGCATTAGCAAACTTATCACTATCAGGGATTTGATTACGAATGCTTTCATTCGCTTTAGTGATACGGGTATCATTATAGGCATAGTTAGCGGTCACAACCCATCGCTCGGTAATATCACCAACCACTTCAATTTCAAATCCTTTACTTTCTACTTCACCTACAGCCACTAGGTCGTCAACACCATCGCCAGCCACATCACCTAATAAGTTTGCTTGGAGGATATTTTCACGAACAATATTGTAAGCAGCCAAATTAACTGCCAAGCTATCATCAAGCAGTTTACTTTTTAAACCAACTTCATTGATACGGCTTGTTTCTGGAGAAAATGGCCCACCCTTAGCCCTTTCTTGATCACTTGCACTTTGTGGAACAAAGCCCGTACCGTATAAAGCATAGGGGTAGAAAGTATCGTTAATGTTGTAAGTTGTACCCACACGATAAGTCACATCACTATCTGAAAACTCAGTTTGATTTAACTCGTCTTTATCTTCAAAGCGATCATATCTTAACCCTGCGGTGATACTCCAATTAGTGGTGATATCGAGCTGATCTTGAACATAAGCACCAAAACGAGTACTATTCGTTCGACCTAACCGTGGTGTTATGCTATCTAAATTATAATCATCAGCCGCTGTAAGCCCGTACTCAGGATTGTAAAGATCAAGCCCAGGTACAGGCCCACCTTGACTCTGTTGCTTTGCCGTACGATAAACACTTTCAAAGCTATGCTCATACCAATCACTACCCAGTAATACTTGATGTTGCATATCAGCCAATACAAACTCCGCAACCGCATTAGCCGTTAAACTAAAACCTTCATTCTCACGAACTTGATCACGAAACTCTCGATCACTCCAATCAAGCACACCATCGCCATCTGTATCATCGAGTCCTTTCGGTTCATGATAGTTTTGCACTTCTTTATTATCGAAATAACGAGCCGTAATATCCGTTCGCCAAATATCATTAATATCGTGCTTTAAAGTAGCTTGATAAACATGAGCTTCAACATTTTGAAAGTCAGTCGCTTCATTATGATTCCAGCTAATATCTGTAATAAATTGGCCATTATCATCAGCGGGTACACCGCGTAAACGTGCACCATCTAACTCTTGCTCAATAAAAGTGTATTGCGTAGTCAGCTCTGTCGCACTATTAATTAACCAAGTATAACCAAGATCAACAATGGTGTTATCGCTACTGGTATTAGTACGAAATGGATTTTCTGAATCACGATATAAACCAACACGGTAAGCATGGTTATCGAGCGATTCACTTAGCGTACCAGTACTTTGTATTGCCCCACTGAAAAAGTCATCATTGCCTACTTCAACTTCAATGCTGTGCTCATCGGTAAACTTTGGCTTTTTAGTTACATAATTAATAATGCCGCCAGGGTTTCCGCTACCATAAATAGCGCCCGCAGGGCCTTTTAATACGGCAACTTGTTCAATATTAAATAACTGTGGGACAGCAAAACCATTAAATGGGTCGCCTTTTACACCATCGTATAAGATCTCATCTTGGCGAAAACCACGAAACGTCACCCCGGAATAACTAAATGCGTTAACCCCTGCAATATTGCTATATAAATCGGTAATTTGACGTGCAGCCTGATCGTTAATTAACGCTTGGGGAAGAATTTGAATGGACTGCGGGATTTTCTCGATTGGGGTATTTGTGCGAGTCCCAAAACTGGATTCTGTTGGTCTGTATAAAGAAAAAGCACGGCCAACAACATCAATAGTTTCTATTTCATTTTCAATATTTTGATTTTCAGCTAGTGAAGAACCTGAAAAACTGACTAGAACAGCCAATAAAACTGGAGAATAGCGCATAAAGTTTAAGTACGTAGAAAAATAATACGCATATGCTAATGAATATAGTTATCATTTTCAATAACTGGTTATTAATTAAAACTAAATAATGAAATGCTTAAAATGTATCTGCTGACGCATTTTTACATACAGCTATTCGCATGAAATAAAGCCATAGGTTACAATACAAACCAGCATTCACTTTCATATTGGCAATTTCAAACGCATGATTAATCAAGACACTATCGCAGCACAAGCAACCGCACCAGGACGTGGTGGGGTTGGTATTATTCGTGTTTCAGGCAGCCTAGCAAAGCAAGTCGCTGAGAAAATAGTAGGCAAAATACCTAAAGTTCGCTTTGCCGACTACGTGCCTTTTAATAACCTTGCAGGGGATCAGCTTGACCAAGGTATTGCAATTTACTTTGCCGGCCCACACTCATTTACCGGTGAAGACGTACTCGAACTTCAAGGCCATGGTGGCCCTGTTGTCCTTGATATGCTACTTAAAGAAATAAGTAAAATAGACGGTGTACGTTTAGCAAAGCCTGGTGAATTCTCTGAGCGTGCCTTTATGAACGACAAGCTTGATTTAACTCAAGCTGAAGCTATTGCAGATTTAATTAATGCAACCAGTGAGCAAGCGGCTAAAAGCGCCCTACAGTCACTTCAAGGCCAATTCTCTAAGCACATAGAAACCTTAGTAGAAAAAGTCATTCACTTACGTATGTATGTAGAAGCAGCTATTGATTTTCCTGACGAAGAAATCGATTTTTTATCAGACGGAAAAGTCGGCGGTGATTTGAATGCCATTATTGAGCAACTTAATGCGGTTACCAATCAAGCCAAACAAGGTAGCATAATGCGCGAAGGTATGCGTGTCGTTATTGCAGGTCGTCCTAATGCAGGTAAATCAAGCTTACTTAATGCATTAGCAGGACGAGAAGCGGCAATCGTAACTGAAATAGCCGGCACCACCCGCGATGTACTTCGTGAGCACATACATATAGATGGTATGCCACTACATATAATCGACACCGCAGGCCTGCGTGAAAGCCCAGATCGCGTTGAACAAATAGGTATTGAGCGTGCATGGGATGAAATAAACCAAGCCGATCGCGTGTTATTTATGCTTGATGGTACAGATACAGCCGATACCGACCCTCATGCTATTTGGCCAGAATTTATGGCTAAGTTACCCCAAGGTATGGGCGTGACCGTGATCAGAAACAAAGCCGATTTATCAGGTGATGTAGTCGGTATAGATCAAGAGCAACAATATCCGGTCATCAGTTTAAGTGCTAAAAATGCTGACGGCATTGAACTAGTGCGTGAGCACTTAAAAGCCTGTATTGGTTTTGATGGGGCCACAGAGGGTGGATTTATGGCGCGTCGTCGTCACTTAGATGCCCTTGAGCATGCAGCCTACCACTTAGATACCGGTAAAACACAATTAGAAATGCATGTGGCCGGTGAAATTTTGGCTGAAGAACTGCGTTTAACGCAGCAGTATCTTAACGAAATAACTGGTGAATTTACCTCAGATGATCTACTTGGCAAAATATTTAGCTCGTTCTGTATCGGTAAATAGTCGAATTAATAAGTAACGATATAATTTATTAAGGGTGCTTAGGCGCCCTTTTTAATGCCTAATATTTACAATAACAACTTACCTAGCTGTGCTTTAATAATCCACTTTAAAAACCAAACAGACTACAAATACAGTTTAAGCTGCACTTATATCAGCCTCAATTCGCCTTTAATAATGTACATAAAAAATGTAACAACGCTAATAATCACAGCAAATAGCGGCTAGAACGCCTTAATTTATAGAAAAAATAGCCGTAGTTATGCCTATTAAACACTCTAAAAGTGAAGCTATAGCATTGGTTATCCATGTTTGAATAGGGGGAATTATCAAGTTATAAAAACAAAACGTAGCTAAAAAATACGTTTTGTTCGTCTACACCACCAGCAAAATTCAGTTAAATACTAACTTTAGATCACTCAAATTTATTTTTTTTCAGATCAGTTATCCACAATTGCATGTTTTTTTGCCTCAGCGATAAATTAAACGTCTTTAAAATTGGGAAATAAGCTGTATTTAATTAAAAAAGGGCTGTTTATTAAAAATAATAATGGTTATTTAGCCTGATCTGACTAAATAGATCATTTTTTAAAATTATTTTCGATCCCAATTTAAGGTTATCAACAAGCTTTATATCCACATTAAGATCAACAAGCATCTATACGTTTATTTTCAATCGCTGGTGGCAAATACTAAATATAAAATCAATGACTTAGCAATAAAACTGCAACTTTAATTGATAGTTAAGCAGAGCTTTCCCCAACCTTATCAACAACTTGATCAGAAGATTACATTTGAAGATATTTTGTTAAACCTTTAATTATCAGGTGCTTAAGCAGTACATTTAAGTGAAGGCTTAAATAAGTACAAAAATAGTTATACAAAAAAGCACTCTTAACTTTACTGTTATACTCACTGAGCTATCATAGGCGGCAATTAAAATTAATAGTGATCACAAATATTCATGAGTTCAGTAAATCTTATCGTTGGTAGTCAAATGGGATCCGCCGAGTACGTTGCCGAGCAACTAAGCGATGCGCTTAATAACCAAGGCATTAATACCCAACTACATGATCAACCTGAATTTAGTGAAATAGATCAGCAAAATACCATTTGGTTAATTTGTACATCAACCTATGGTGCGGGTGATTACCCAGAAAACCTTATTAACTTTGTTGATGAGTTATCTCAAGTTGATGATTTATCGCACTTAAAGTACACGGTCATCGCTTTAGGCGATACCAGTTATGACACGTATAACCTTGCAGGGCGTAATATAGATACGCTTTTAAGCCAAAAAGGCGCGATACAATTAGCACCGCGCTTAGAACTGAATATTCTTGATGAAGTACTTCCAGAAGATACGGCCTTAGCTTGGTTAGACTCGTGGATAGCAAAAACAGGTCTAAAATAGAAAGATCAAGTAAAAAGTTATAAATAAAGTTACCCACAATTTACTAATAATTTAAAATATTTTGTGGATAAACACTGATTAAACTGCTTTTTTAACCATGCTTATCCATGGGATAAGATCGAGACTTGATCGGCCTGTGCATAACAGCCTGTTTTTATCAGAGCTTATTTGCCTGAAGATCCGATCATATTAACACCTTTAGATCCGATCTAATTATATGTTTTTAATCATGATCTAAAGCTTATCAACAGAAAAGCTGATCAGTAGTAGTAATAGTATTAAAAGATCTCTTTAAAAGATCCTTTATATTATTAGAGATCACTTACTTAGATCTTGAGCACTGTTTAATCATTTATCTTCTGCTAATTTCTAGGTAGAATACGCTCCCTTTTGAAGTTTACTGGTTTGATTTAAGTAGGATCCCATTAATGATTTTTCACGA
Organism: Pseudoalteromonas sp. ND6B; assembly: GCF_000764215.1. Classification (NCBI taxonomy): domain Bacteria; kingdom Pseudomonadati; phylum Pseudomonadota; class Gammaproteobacteria; order Alteromonadales; family Pseudoalteromonadaceae; genus Pseudoalteromonas; species Pseudoalteromonas sp. ND6B. The sequence goes on along the minus strand of NZ_JQFL01000015.1, from coordinate 15,782 downwards.
AAATTTTGACGTTATCGTAGTAGGTGGTGGACATGCTGGCACTGAAGCCGCATTGGCAGCTGCCCGTATGGGGATGAATACCCTGCTGCTGACTCACAATATGGATACCCTTGGTCAAATGTCTTGTAACCCAGCGATTGGTGGCATTGGCAAAGGCCACTTAGTTAAAGAAATTGATGCCCTTGGTGGCGCAATGGCTCAGGCTATTGACAAAGGCGGGATCCAATTCCGTACGCTTAATTCTTCTAAAGGCCCTGCTGTACGAGCTACTCGTGCTCAAGCGGATCGTGCTTTGTACAAAGCGGCTATTCAGAACACACTTCAAAACCAAGAAAACTTAAAGATTTTTCAACAATCATGTGATGATCTTATCGTTGAAAACAACCGTGTAACAGGTGTCGTTACCCAAATGGGTCTGCGTTTCAGTGCTCCTAGTGTAGTACTAACCGTAGGCACATTCTTAGGTGGCCAAATTCATATCGGTCTTGAAAACTTTAAAGGTGGCCGTGCAGGCGATCCACCTTCAATTGCATTGGCTGATCGTTTACGCGAACTTCCATTTAGAGTGGATCGTTTAAAAACAGGCACACCACCACGTATTGATGCACGCACTGTTGATTTTTCTAAAATGCAAGAACAACCAGGTGATGCACCAACACCGGTATTCTCATTTATGGGTAAACAAAGTGACCACCCACAACAAATCCCGTGTTACATCACTTACACCAATGAAAAAACACATGATGTTATTCGCAAAAACTTACATCGCTCACCTATGTACTCAGGTGTTATCGAAGGAATAGGCCCACGTTACTGTCCGTCTATTGAAGATAAAATTGTCCGTTTTGCTGATAAAGATAAGCATCAGATATTTGTAGAGCCAGAAGGCTTAACGTCATACGAGTTATATCCTAACGGTATTTCAACCAGCTTACCGTTCGATGTGCAGTTAGAAATTGTGCAATCGATCACCGGATTTGAAAATGCACATATTTGTCGTCCTGGCTACGCTATTGAATATGACTTTTTTGATCCGCGCGACTTAAAACAATCATTAGAAACTAAATTTATTGATGGTTTATTTTTTGCTGGTCAGATTAATGGTACGACCGGTTACGAAGAAGCGGGCGCACAAGGTCTGATCGCAGGTATGAATGCGGCATTACAAGTGCAAGGCAAAGAATCGTGGACACCACGTCGTGATGAAGCCTATGTTGGCGTACTAATTGACGACCTGGCAACACTGGGTACAAAAGAACCATACCGCATGTTTACTAGCCGTGCTGAATACCGTTTGTTACTACGTGAAGACAACGCTGATATACGTTTAACTGAAAAAGGCCGTGAATTAGGTTTAGTTAATGATGAACGTTGGCAAGCATTCAACGAAAAAATGGAAGTGATCGCTAAAGAGAAACAGCGTATTAAAGACACCTGGATCCATAAAGATCATGCGGTTGTTGATCAAGTAAATGAATTACTTAAAACGCCACTTGTGCGTGAAGCCAGCTTAGAAGAATTATTACGCCGACCTGAAGTGCGTTATAACGACTTGATGGCCATTGAAGGACTCGGATCTGAGTTTACCAATAAGGCCGCCTTAGAGCAGGTTGAAATTCATACTAAGTACGCAGGTTACATTGCACGCCAGCAAGATGAGATCAATAAGCAGCTTCGTCATGAAGAAACAATTTTACCAAAAGAGTTTGATTATAAAACCGTCTCAGGTTTATCAAATGAGGTTGTTGCTAAGCTAATTGATGCTCGTCCAGACACTATTGGTCAAGCTTCGCGTATTTCTGGTATCACCCCAGCGGCGATTTCGCTATTATTAGTGTATCTGAAGAAGCAAGGCTTGTTGCGCAAAACTGCGTAACGGTAAAGGTACATTGTGTTACAGCAACAATTAACAACTTTGTTAGCGCAAACTGATATTGCGCTAACACAAAAACAACAGCAACAACTTGTTCGCTATGTCGAATTACTCGATAAGTGGAATAAAGCCTATAATTTAACCTCAGTACGTTTACCTCAAGAAATGATGGTTAAACATATAATGGATAGCTTAGTTGTTGCGCCTCACTTGACCGGTCATCATTATATTGATGTTGGCACAGGTCCTGGTTTACCGGGCATAGTGTTAGCTATTGCCTTACCCGATACGCAGTTTGTATTATTAGATAGTTTAGGTAAACGTGTACGTTTTTTAATGCATGTTAAACATGAGCTTGGCCTTGATAATGTGACCCCTGTGCAGTCAAGAGTTGAAGAATATCAACCAAGTGTTAAATTAGATGGCGTACTAAGTCGTGCATTTGCATCGTTACAAGATATGATTGACTGGTGTTCGCACTTAATCGATCATTCAGGTAAGTTCATTGCACTTAAAGGGGTATTTCCAAGTGAGGAATTAGACTCACTCCCTGCTGGTGTTAAGTTTGAGCAAAAAATTGCATTAGAAGTACCCGATTTAGATGCACAACGACATTTAATAATTCTTTCTAAAGACTAGGGATCAGAGACACTGTGGCAAAAGTCATCGCATTAGCAAATCAAAAAGGCGGAGTAGGTAAAACGACCACTGCCGTTAATCTCGCTGCATCTATGGCTGCAACGAAACGTAAAGTGCTGTTAATAGATCTCGATCCGCAAGGCAATGCGACCATGGGCAGTGGCGTCGACAAATATGGTGACGTCCCTACTATCTATGATTTACTCATAGAAGATAAGCCTATTGATGAGGTGATTATTAAAGAAACCTCAGGCGAGTATCATATGATTGCTGCAAACGGCGATGTGACCGCTGCAGAAGTTAAATTGATGGAATTATTTGCGCGAGAAGTACGCTTACGCAATGCACTTGAAAAAATTCAGGATCAGTACGAGTTTATTTTTATAGACTGCCCACCTTCTTTAAATATGTTAACCGTTAATGCCATGGCCGCTGCCGATTCTATTTTAGTCCCTATGCAATGTGAATATTATGCATTGGAAGGATTAACCGCATTAATGGACACGATTACGCAACTTGCTAAGTTAGTTAATCCTAACTTACAGATTGAAGGCATACTTCGTACTATGTACGATCCGCGTAATCGATTAGCAAATGATGTATCAGAACAATTAAAACAACATTTTGGCGATAAAGTATACCGTACGGTGATCCCACGTAATGTTCGACTTGCAGAAGCCCCAAGTTTTGGCGCACCGGCAATGTACTACGATCGAGCATCAAGTGGTGCGAAAGCGTATTTAGCTCTCGCGGGTGAAATGCTACGCAGAAAAGAAAAAACAACTCCCGTTGTCGCCTAACTTTGAGGTAAAAAAATAACATGTCTGCTAAAAAACGAGGTTTAGGCCGAGGACTCGATGCACTTTTAAGTTCATCTAAACCTGCACCAAGCGAAAGCAAGGAACACGACAGCGCCAATGTAACAAACGCAGTTGAAAATGCGGCACAGCCTAGCAACAGTGAATTACAAAAACTACCCATCGAGTTTTTACACTCAGGGAAATACCAACCTCGTAAAGACATGTCTGAAGAGGCACTTGAAGAACTCGCCAGTTCAATTCGTTCACAAGGGATAATTCAACCGATTGTTGTGCGCCCAGTTGCGCATAACAGTTATGAAATTATTGCCGGTGAACGTCGTTGGCGCGCGGCTCAAATTGCCAAGCTTGAGTTTGTACCGTGTATTATTAAAGATGTACCCGATGAAGCGGCCGTTGCTATTGCCCTAATTGAAAATATTCAGCGTGAAGACTTAAACGCCATGGAAGAAGCGATTGCGCTTAATCGCTTGCTTAATGAGTTTGAGTTAACGCATCAACAAGTGGCGGATGCAGTTGGTAAATCGCGTACGACCGTGACTAACTTATTACGCTTAAATAATCTTAATAACGATGTAAAGATATTGTTAGAGCATGGTGACATTGAAATGGGTCACGCTCGTTGCTTATTAGCACTTGAAGGTGAAGTGCAATCAGATGCTGCCCGTTTAGCTGTTGCAAAAGCATTGACCGTTCGCGAAACTGAAAAGCTAGTGCGCTCTATTTTAGAGCCTGCTCCAGCAAAAGAAGTGATAGAAAAAGACCCAGATGTTAAACAGTTAGAGCAACAACTTGCTGATAACCTTGGGGCAAAAGTAGAAATAAATTACAACAAAAAAGGCAAAGGGAAGTTGGTTATTTCTTACACTAATCTTGACGAGTTAGACGGTATTTTAAACCGTATCAATCAAGACTATTCCCACCATTAATTCATTGGATGTCTAAAAAGGGACATTTACAGCGATTTTGTGTTACAAAGCACCTACTCAAGTTGCAAAACTGGCAGGATTAAGTATAATTTCGCCAGTTTTCATACCCTGACAATTAGAGCGTCATAAAGGTTAATTAAAAGTGACTAATAAGTTAGCAGGCCCGTATAGGCTTGCCGCATTAAAATTAATTTGCCTTCAGGGATTTGTAGCCCTTTTAGCTGCACTAATAATTTTTATAGGTTGGGAAACCAATGCCGCACTTTCAGCATTAGCTGGTGGCGCTGTCGCAGTACTTCCTAACTTTGTATTTGCGCTTTATGCATTCAGATATATGGGTGCAAGTCGAGCAAATCAAGCGTATGCCTCGTTGAAACGCGGCAACGGATTAAAATTTATGCTAACAATCGTTTTGTTTGCACTAATGCTAAAGCTTTATCCGGTAGTTTTATTACCTTTCTTTTGTGCTTATGTGTTGGTGTTGTTTACAGGATTGTTTACACCCGTTTTTTTTAAACATTAACTTTTGGGATATAACATGGCTGCAGAAGAAGTTACTCTATCTAGCCATATTCAGCACCACTTAACCAATGCTAAGATGTGCTCGACCGACGCTGGTCTTGCCTTCAATAAAGCATGTACGGATAGTGGCTTCTGGACATGGCATGTAGATACCCTCGCATGGTCTATCGGACTAGGTCTAATATTTTTATGGATCTTCCGTAGTGCCGCAAAAAAATCAACTCTGGGTGTACCTGGAAAATTTCAGTGTTTCATTGAAATGGTTGTTGAGTTCGTTGGCGACAACGTACGCGATACCTTCCACGGTAAAAGTAAGCTAATTGCACCATTAGCATTAACAATATTCGTGTGGATATTCTTAATGAACTTAATGGATTTAATCCCAGTTGACTTCCTACCAGCATTTGCCGGCTTTGTTGGCGAAACTGCGTTTGGTATGGATTCACACGACGTATACATGAAAATTGTACCAACTACAGATATCAACATGACAGCAGCACTTGCGCTGGGCGTGTTCATTCTAATGATTGGTTACTCAATAAAAATAAAGGGTATCGGCGGTTTTATTAAAGAACTAACACTTCATCCGTTTAGTTCAAACAATACAGCTATGCAGATTCTTTTAATCCCATTTAACCTATTACTAGAGCTTATCGCATTGGTTTCTAAGCCGTTTTCACTGGCACTGCGTTTGTTCGGTAACTTATATGCAGGTGAGTTAATCTTCATCCTTATCGGTGCAATAGGTTTAATGCAACTACCGTTACACTTTGTGTGGGCTGTATTCCATATCTTGGTAATTGTATTGCAAGCATTCGTATTTATGATGCTTACAATCGTATACCTAAGCATGGCAAGTTCGGATAATCACTAATTTATAACTTTTAATTTTTACTTTTAATTACAATTGAAACTTTGGAGAAAAAAATGGAACTAGTATTAGGTCTTAAGTACATCGCAGTAGCTTTACTTATCGGCTTCGGTGCAATCGGTACAGCAATCGGTTTTGGTAACATGGGCGGTAAATTCCTTGAAGCATGTGCGCGTCAACCTGAGCTTGCACCATCGCTACAAGTTAAAATGTTTATCCTTGCTGGTCTAATCGATGCTGTAGCAATGATTGGTGTTGGTATCGCGATGGTATTGTTGTTCGTACTTTAATTTTATTTTTTGAACAGCTTACTATTTAAGGAGGAGCGGTTGTGAACTTAAACGCCACTCTTATCGGTGAATTAATTGCGTTTACGGTGTTCGTATTATTTTGTATGAAATACGTATGGCCACCACTAAACGGTGCAATTGAAGCTCGCCAGAAGAAAATCGAAGATGGTTTAGCTGCCTCTGATAGAGCCGAAAAAGACTTAGAACTTGCGCAACACAAAGCTGCAGAACAGCTTAAAGATGCAAAGGCTCAAGCGGCTGATATCATTGAACAAGCTAAAAAGCGTGCCGTGCTAATTGTTGACGAAGAAACTGTTCGTGGTCAGCAAGAGCGTGAAAAAATTATTGCTCAAGGGCACTCTGAAATTGAATCAGAGCGTAACCGTGTGACAGAAGAGCTACGTAAGAAAGTAGCAACTCTGGCTGTGGTTGGCGCAGAAAGAATTTTAGAGCGCGAAATCAATCAAGCCGCACATAGTGACATCGTTGAAAAACTTGTCGCTGAGCTGTAATTAGGAGGGTATGAGCATGTCTGAATTGACTACTATCGCTCGCCCATACGCTAAAGCGGCTTTTGAACTTGCCGTTGAAAAAGGCACCATTGAAAGTTGGAATGACATGTTGTTCTTTGCTGGCCACGTTGCCAGCAATGAACAGGCATCAACCATTTTAGCTGGATTGCCTACTGCTACTGCACAAGCTGAGTTATTTATTAACTTATGTGGTGAGCAGCTCAACGAACAAGGTCAGAACCTAGTTAAGGTGATGGCTGAAAATGGACGTTTGATTGCACTACCTGAAGTTGCTCATTTATTTTCTGCTTTAAAAGCAGACTATGACAAAGAAATCGATATTGACGTGATTTCGGCAACGCCTCTTGCTGCAGCGCAGCAAGAATCATTGGTAGCGGCACTTGAAAAACGTTTCGCACGCAAAGTTAAGCTGAATTGTAGTGAAGACGCTACAGTTGTTGGCGGCCTTATTATCAAGGCGGGTGACACTGTAATTGACGGCTCTTTACGCGGTAAATTAAATCGCTTAGCCACAACACTACAATCGTAATTGGGAAAAAGAGCATGCAACTTAATTCCACTGAAATTTCAGATCTGATCAAACAACGTATTGAGAAGTTCGAAGTTGTAAGTGAAGCTCGTAACGAAGGTACAATTGTATCTGTTACTGACGGTATCATTCGCATCCACGGTCTAGCTGACTGTATGCAAGGTGAGATGATTGAGCTTCCTGGCAACCGTTATGCTATCGCACTAAACCTTGAGCGCGACTCAATTGGTGCAGTAGTAATGGGTCCTTACGCTGACCTTACTGAAGGCGTAAAAGTATACACAACTGGTCGTATCTTAGAAGTGCCTGTTGGTGCGGGTCTACTTGGTCGTGTTGTTAACACACTAGGTGCTCCTATCGATGGTAAAGGCGCTTTAGATAACGACGGTTTTGAACCTGTAGAAAAAATTGCACCAGGTGTAATCGAGCGTCAATCAGTAGATGAGCCAGTGCAAACTGGTTACAAATCTATCGATGCAATGATTCCAGTTGGTCGTGGTCAACGTGAGCTTGTTATCGGTGACCGCCAAACAGGTAAAACTGCACTAGCAATCGATGCAATCATCAACCAAAAAGACACAGGCGTTAAGTGTGTGTACGTAGCGGTTGGTCAAAAAGCATCTACTATTGCTAACGTAGTACGTAAATTAGAAGAGCACGGTGCACTTGCAAATACTATCGTAGTTGTAGCATCTGCTTCTGAATCTGCGGCACTTCAGTACTTAGCACCGTTCTCGGGCTGTACTATGGGTGAATACTTCCGTGACCGTGGTGAAAACGCATTAATCGTATATGATGATTTATCTAAGCAAGCTGTTGCTTACCGTCAAATCTCATTGCTACTTAAGCGTCCACCAGGCCGTGAAGCATACCCAGGTGACGTATTCTACCTTCACTCGCGTCTTTTAGAGCGTGCATCACGTGTAAACACTGATTACGTTGAAAAATTCACTAACGGTGAAGTGAAAGGTAAAACAGGTTCATTGACGGCATTGCCTATCATTGAAACTCAAGGCGGCGACGTTTCTGCGTTCGTACCGACAAACGTTATCTCTATCACCGATGGTCAGATCTTCTTAGAAACTGACTTATTCAACTCAGGTATCCGTCCGGCAGTAAATGCTGGTATCTCGGTATCGCGTGTTGGTGGTGCTGCACAAACTAAAATCGTTAAGAAACTAGGTGGCGGTATCCGTCTAGCCCTAGCTCAGTACCGTGAATTAGCTGCGTTCTCGCAGTTCGCGTCTGACCTTGATGATGCTACTCGTGCTCAACTTGAGCATGGTGAGCGTGTAACAGAGCTAATGAAACAGAAACAGTACGCGCCAATGTCTGTTGCTGAAATGTCTTTGTCGTTATTCGCAGCTGAGAAAGGTTACTTAAAAGACATCGAAATCGCTAAAATTATGGATTTCGAAGCGGCTTTACTTTCTTACGCAAATAGCACATACGCAGAGCTTATGGCTCAAATCAATGAAACTGGTAACTACAACGCCGAGATCGAAGCGCAGCTTAAAGAACTTCTAGAGAAGTTCAAGTCTACGCAAACTTGGTAATTTAGTTATTAATGGTGTGCTTTATATCCTAAAGCACACCTTGATTCGGAGAGAGAGTCATGGCCAGCGGAAAAGAGATTAAAAGCAAGATCGGCAGTATTAAAAATACTCAAAAGATCACTAGCGCAATGGAAATGGTTGCTGCGTCTAAAATGAAAAAGGCGCAAGAACGAGTGGCTTCAAGCCGTCCATACGCTGAAAAATTACGTAAAGTGATTGGTCGTGTTGCTCAAGCAAATCTTGATTTTACTCACCCGTTCTTAGAAGAACGTGAAGTAAAACGAGTTGGTTATATTGTTATCTCTACTGACCGTGGTCTGTGTGGCGGTTTAAACTCAAACGAGTTTAAAAAAGTCGCATTAGAGATTAAAGCGTGGAAAGAAAAAGGCGTAGATGCTGATTTTGCTACTTTAGGTAGTAAAGCAGCTGGCTTCTTTCAACGTTTTGGTGGTCAAGTGCTTGCTAAAAAAGCAGGTCTTGGAGATAAGCCTTCAGTACAGGACGTAATTGGTCCAGTAAAAATAATGCTAGATGCATTCTCTGAAGGTAAGATTGACCGTTTATTCCTGGTATATAACAACTTTGTTAATACCATGAAGCAAGAGCCAATAGTAGATCAGTTACTCCCTTTGCCAAAAGCTGAAGAAGAAGTATCTACACATGCGTGGGATTACTTATATGAACCAAACCCAGAGGCTATTTTAGAGTCTTTGTTAGTACGTTTCATTGAGTCTCAGGTATACCAAGGTGTAGTTGAAAACGCTGCCTCTGAACAGGCTGCCCGCATGGTTGCAATGAAAGCTGCAACTGATAATGCCGGTGACCTTATGGATGAGTTACAGCTTGTATATAACAAAGCTCGCCAAGCAGCAATCACACAAGAAATTAGTGAGATTTGTTCTGGTTCAGCAGCAGTTTAATGCTTCAGGCAAAGATTAACGAGAGGAATAGACATGAGTTTAGGTAAGGTCGTCCAAATTATCGGCGCCGTTGTGGATATCGAATTTCCACAAGACAGCGTGCCAGCCGTATATGACGCGCTAAAAGTAACAGATGGCGATTTAGCTGGTTTGACTTTAGAAGTTCAACAGCAGCTAGGTGGCGGTGTGGTACGTACTATCGCACTAGGTACTACAGACGGTTTACGTCGTGGTGCTGCAGTAGCAAACACAGGCGAAGCAATTCAAGTTCCAGTTGGTACTAAGACCCTAGGTCGTATCATGAACGTACTTGGTGAGCCAATTGATGAAGCAGGTCCAATCGGTGAAGACGAGCGTATGTCTATCCACCGTGCAGCACCTACTTACGAAGAGCAATCAAGCTCAGTAGAACTTTTAGAAACGGGTATCAAGGTAATCGACCTTGTATGTCCATTCGCTAAAGGTGGTAAAGTTGGTTTATTCGGTGGTGCCGGTGTTGGTAAAACCGTAAACATGATGGAACTTATCCGTAACATCGCAATCGAGCACAGCGGCTACTCAGTATTCGCAGGTGTTGGTGAGCGTACTCGTGAGGGTAACGATTTCTACCATGAAATGAACGATTCAAACGTACTTGATAAAGTATCGCTTGTATACGGTCAGATGAACGAGCCACCGGGTAACCGTTTACGCGTAGCGTTAACAGGTCTTACTATGGCTGAGAAGTTCCGTGACGAAGGTCGCGACGTACTTTTCTTCGTAGATAACATCTACCGTTACACACTTGCGGGTACAGAAGTATCAGCACTTCTTGGTCGTATGCCATCAGCGGTAGGTTACCAGCCTACACTTGCTGAAGAAATGGGTGTACTTCAAGAGCGTATCGCATCTACTAAGACGGGTTCAATTACTTCAATCCAAGCGGTATACGTACCTGCGGATGATTTAACGGATCCATCTCCAGCAACAACGTTTGCTCACTTAGATGCAACAGTGGTACTTTCACGTGATATCGCATCACTAGGTATCTACCCAGCGGTAGACCCTCTTGATTCATCTTCACGTCAGCTTGATCCACAAGTAATCGGTGAAGAGCACTACGGTATAGCGCGCGGCGTTCAAACAGTTCTTCAGCGTTACAAAGAGCTTAAAGACATCATCGCGATTCTAGGTATGGACGAGCTTTCTGACGAAGATAAGCAACTTGTATCTCGTGCACGTAAAATCCAGCGTTTCCTATCTCAGCCATTCTTCGTGGCAGAGGTATTTACAGGTGCGCCAGGTAAATACGTTTCACTTAAAGACACAATTGCAGGCTTCAAAGGTATCTTAAACGGTGAGTTTGATGATATGCCAGAGCAAGCGTTCTACATGGTTGGCTCTATCGAAGAAGCTCAAGAAAAAGCCAAAAGCATGTAATTAGGAGGGTAGTATGGCAGCTATGACTGTACATCTTGATGTAGTAAGTGCTGAAGAGAAATTATTTTCTGGTTTAGTAGAATCTATTCAAGTATCTGGTAGTGAAGGTGAGTTAGGTGTTAACGCCGGTCACGCCCCACTACTAACTGCCCTTAAACCTGGTATGGTACGTTTAGTTAAGCAATTTGGTGAAGAAGAACTCATCTATATTGCTGGCGGTACACTAGAAGTTCAACCGAACATAGTGACCGTACTTGCTGATACAGCTGTTCGTGGTGAAGACCTGGACGAGAAAGCTGCAGAGCAAGCTAAGCGTGACGCTGAAGCCCAAATGGCAAAAGGCGCATCTGCTGAACTTGATTACAATCAAGCAGCAATGCAACTAGCTGAAGCAATTGCTCAGCTACGCATTATTCAGCAATTACGTAAAAAGTAAGCCTATCTGGTTTTTAAAAGCCCACTTTATGTGGGCTTTTTTGTGCTTGATGATAAATCCCGTGGCTATTTGTAAATAAATTAATCGTTATGGCTAATATCTCTTCATTATTACTTATATCTACGCAAGATCCTCGTTACAATAACCCTATTCTATAAGGTGTTACTTTGCTTAAGTTAAGATTCAGTAGTCATTGCTTAGCCTACTGAGTATTTGCACATGATGTGACTTACGTAATCTACTTTGCAGCACACTTATTCTATCAAGCTAAAACAACGGAAAAAGGAAATTGTTTTAATGTCTTTAACAACGGTTATTCTTGCAGCGGGTAAAGGTACTCGTATGCGCTCTGCTCTTCCTAAGGTACTGCATAAAGTGGCAGGTAAACCTATGGTGCAACACGTTATCGATAATGCCAACGCGCTAGGTGCGACATCTACTAACTTAGTTTATGGTCATGGCGGCGAACTATTACAACAACAATTAGCCGATAATAACGTAAATTGGGTGCTGCAAGCTGAGCAGCTAGGTACAGGCCACGCAGTGGCACAAGCAAACCCTCATATTAACGACGACGATACCGTACTGGTTTTATACGGTGACGTACCTTTAACGAAACAATCTACACTTGAGCGCTTATTAGCAGCAACACCTATGAATGGCTTAGCAGTTCTTACTGTTAACCTTGCAAACCCAAATGGCTATGGGCGTATGCTACGTGTTGATGGCAAGCTAGTGGGTATTGTTGAACAAAAAGATGCAAGCGCAGAGCAACTACTTATAAACGAAGTAAACACCGGCATTATGGCGGTTAATGGTAAGCTTTTAAAAACATGGTTAGGTAACTTATCTAACAATAATGCTCAAGGCGAATACTACCTCACAGATATAGTTGCAATGGCGCATAGTGAAGGTGTGGAAATCACATCAGCACAGCCAGATCACCCGATGGAAGTTGAAGGTGCTAATAACCGTGTACAACTTGCAGGCCTTGAGCGTGCTTATCAAGCATGGCAAGCAGAAGAACTCATGCTAAATGGGGCGACCCTTGCTGACCCTGCTCGCATTGATGTGCGTGGCGACGTTAAAACAGGTGAAGATGTCCTCATAGATATCAACGTTATTTTTGAAGGTACAGTAACCTTAGGTAATAACGTACAAATTGGCCCTAACTGCGTACTTAAAAACTGTAGCATCGGCGATAATGTTGTTATTAAAGCCAATACATTGATTGAAGATGCATCAGTTGCAGCTCAATGTACCCTTGGCCCATACGCCCGCCTTCGCCCTGGTGCAGTAATGGAAGAAGACTCCCACATTGGCAACTTTGTCGAGATGAAAAAAACCCGTTTAGGTAAAGGCTCTAAAGCAAATCACTTAAGTTACTTAGGTGATGCTGAAATTGGCGAGAAAGTTAATATAGGCGCCGGTACGATCACTTGTAACTACGATGGCGTGAATAAATCTAAAACCATCATAGGTGATAATGCCTTTATTGGCTCTAACTCATCACTGGTTGCCCCAGTGAATATTGGTGCTACAGCAACTGTAGGTGCAGGTTCTGTGATCACCAATACCGTCGCGGATGATCAGCTAGCCGTGGCACGTGGCAAGCAACGCAATTTAGATGGTTGGAAACGCCCAGTTAAAAAATAGTAATGACCATTACTTATTAAATATTTAAAGCGAGTTTTATAACTCGCTTTTTTATTGTCTAAATATTCTATAAATAAAAATGCCATACTGTTGTCATCCCTGTGTGTTGATATTTAACAAATACAACACTAAGGAAAACAATAATGTTAAACAAATCAATAATAGCCTTTTCTTTGCTATCACTATTAACTGGCTGCTCACTTGATGGTGATGACGGCCAAAATGGCGCACAGGGTGTACAAGGTACAGCGGGTAGTAATGGTGAAAACGGCACTAATGCAAATTCAGCTTTAAATATCAATCTTATTGGCCGCGCAGTACTCAATGCACAAAGCCCAGAGGGTGCAGCTGAAATAGTCGCCTACCAAGCCTCTAAAAAATGGATTTATGCCATTAATAGCTCTGGTGATGAAGCTGTTGTGAATATCATTCCTGCCGATACGTTCGACACTGCAGCATTAGTAAAAGATAACGAAGGTATTGTAACCGCGACCAACTTAGCCTCTGCCATTACGCTCTCACTAAATGAAAATACGCCTGGTGATGCAAACAGCATAGCTATCGATGCGAATAACCAATTATTAGCGGTAGCAATGGCTGCTACAAGCGTGGGCGAAGCTGGCCAAATAGCGTTTTACAATATTAGCGGAGATACACCCGTATTTATTAAAAATGTAACTGTAGGTGCCCTACCCGACATGGTGGCATTTAGTCATGATGGTGCAAAAGTAGTGGTTGCTAATGAAGGTGAACCTAATGGCGACTACAGTATCGATCCCGAAGGCACTATTAGCATTATCGATATCACTAACGGCACTATTGCCGATAACGCTTTGAGCATAAACTTTCAAGATTACAATAATAAGCAAGCTGAATTAGAAGCGCAGGGTTTAGTGTTTGCCAATCCTACTGGACGTACTATTAATGGTAATTTAATAAATACCACGGTTGCGATGGATTTAGAGCCAGAATATGTGAGCATTTCCAAGGATAATAAATACGCTTATGTCTCTATTCAAGAAAATAACGCTCTAGCCATCATCAACCTTGAAGATAATTCCCTTGAGCTAAAAGGACTCGGTTTTAAAGATTGGTCAAACTTACAATTTGACGCTTCAGACAAAGACGGCGGTGTTAACTTTAAATCATACCCTGGTTTATATGGCATGTATCAGCCAGATACAATTGCAAGTTTTAGTTGGAAAGGAGCCAACTTTATTGTATCTGCCAACGAGGGTGATGCACGCGAATACTTTTTTGATGCAAGCGATGAAGCTGATTGCATCGCTCAGGGCGGCCTTGATTATGACGCTAAAGATGGGTGTTTGGCATATATAGATGAAAGCCGCGTAGAAGATCTAGCTCTCGCAGCTAACTTCGATTACTTAAATAACGATGATAACGACATTGGTCGTTTAAAAGTTACAACAGTAAAAGGTGATAAAAATAACGACGGCCAATACGAATCGCTTTATGCTTATGGCGCACGGTCATTTACCATTTGGGATAGCAATGGGCTGGTGGTGTTTGACTCAGGCGATCAAATTGCACGAGTAACCGCTTCTGTTCATGGCAATGCATTCAATAATAACGAAGATGAAAATAAAGGCGATACACGCTCAGATGATAAAGGGGCAGAACCCGAAGCGCTAACATTAGGTGAGGTTGGCGATAGGTTATTTGCTTTTGTTGGCTTAGAGCGTATGGGCACAATAATGGTGTTTGATATAACCAACCCTTACGATGTGAAATTTCAAGACTACTTTTATAATCGTGGTTTAGAACCAAGTGCAGATATAAGTGGCGATCTTGCTCCTGAAGGAATGACATTTGTTCCTGCAGCGCAAAGTGCAACAAACGAAGCACTGCTTATAATCGGTAATGAAATCTCAGGCTCAATTGCCGTATGGGAAATAACAACTCAGTAATTAGTAAAGTTTTAAGTAAAAGCGATGTAGCGGTTATCTATAAATCGCTTTTACTTCCTCCCCTCTCAATAATCATGCCTTATGTGAATGCTTTTTAATCAAAAACAGCCCTGCAGCCCTTTGTTTGTATGGTTATTGTACTAAATTGAAATTAATTTAATAAAACTGAAATAAAGCATTGACCCTCTCCAGAATATCCCTATAATGCGCATCCACTGACCCGGCAGGCAGCAATGAAAAGCGCTGAACAAACGGTAAGTGAGTCGAGTAAAACTTAGCTTTTAAATCTTTTAAAAGAAACTAAAAATTAAGTGTTGACAAAAAAATAGGAAAGCGTAATATGCGCAGCCCTAGCGAGATAAAGTTAAACGCTTTAATCGCAACGTTCTTTAACAATATAAAGCAATCATCTGTGTGGGCACTCGTACAGATTGAGTTCTAACAGCCAAGCTACTTAGGTAGTGAGGCAAACAAATTTAGAGTCTCAATTGGAACTGAGTGACCAACAGAATAGTTACTTTTAGTAATTATTCAGCACAGTCAATTCAATATCGAAAGATATTAAATAAATTCAGAATTCATTGAGCTGTCGAAAGACATAAAACTTTTTAATTGAAGAGTTTGATCATGGCTCAGATTGAACGCTGGCGGCAGGCCTAACACATGCAAGTCGAGCGGTAACAGAGAGTAGCTTGCTACTTTGCTGACGAGCGGCGGACGGGTGAGTAATGCTTGGGAACATGCCTTGAGGTGGGGGGCAACAGTTGGAAACGACTGCTAATACCGCATAATGTCTACGGACCAAAGGGGGCTTCGGCTCTCGCCTTTAGATTGGCCCAAGTGGGATTAGCTAGTTGGTGAGG